>NZ_JBALNX010000038.1:11761-38633 GCF_036962035.1 Bacillus sp. JJ1773 | reverse complement strand
CCCCACTGATTGTTAGTTGCGGCCCACAGGATGTGGGTCACACAGACGTTGCCACAGGACGTGGCGTTCTTAGTCTGTGTTCCTATAATCGGGCCTTTACGGGCTGTTGATCCCCCACTTAGAAATTTTTGTTTTACTCAACTTCTTGAAGTGGGGGGCTTACAGCCCGTTAATCTGCGATAAACTGTTTTTTTCATGTACCAGCTCTGCAAATCGTTCTTTGGAGGAGGGTTCATCAAAGCTGCTATAAATACGAAAATGGTCTTCATCAATAATGCGAAAATGCTGACTAATAATATTTTGCTGAAGCAAAATGCCATTTTCGTTCTCTATCTCTCTCCACCAAATCTTTCCGCCCATCGTTTTTTCTTTTCGATAGTCAATCCCTTCTCTTGCAATCGTTTCAAGAACCTCTAGCGGCTCGTTTCCAAATAAAAAGCGGACTGTTTCCGTTTCCCTAAATAGGGCACAAACAGCAACAACTGTTGACCATCCTGCTTCTACACGCCCTTTTTCTATTTGAACAAGGGTTTTTTTGGAAACACCAATAATCTCTGCCATTTTATCTTGTGTATATCCTGCTTCTGTTCGGATGAGACGCAACTTTTCAGACACTTTAAAAATAACTTCTTCGCGATTCAATGTATGCTTCATTCCTTTAAATTTAGTGTATTATTACACTGCTTCTTTAATTATAAAAGATAGAATTATAAAATGACAATAATTAATAAATCCTTCTTTATTTATCTCTTTTTTTGACCAATCTCCCCCTATTTTGACACAGAAAGACTAGTCTTGAAGAACTGTTTTTTTATTCGCTTAAATTCGACAAAGGATATTCTCAAAAAAAGTAGAACTTTATATAACTATGAAAAAAGATTTTTATTCATGAAGAATGGAGAGACAAATGTTAACAAGATCGAGTAAGAAGGTTGTTGAGCAATTGCACATGGAAAAGAATAATATGTTATATGAGTGGGGAAAGAAGATAGTTGTTTCTTCTGATGATCCTTTTAAAGATCGAATGAAGGAAAATGGCGAGGTTATGTTTTATCTTCTTATCCAATGCTTTTCATACCCAGAGGAGGAATTAGTAAAAACGATTCGCAAATTTTCAATTTCTATTGCAGATCAACGGTTAAAAGCCGGTATAAATATAGGCCAATTTGTCTATAACGTAAATCTTGGGCGTTCCATTTTCCAAGAGAATCTCAAGAATATGAACCTAGATTTAGACGAACTGAACGAATACAATCAGAAGGTTCAATTTTGTTTTGATCAATTCTTATATTTTTCTGTTACTTATTATAGTGATGCAAAAAATCAGATTATCGAAGAAAAAACTCAATTTATTGATACGAGTCATAAAGATCGACTTACACTGCTAGGACAAATGACTTCTAGCTTCATCCACGAGTTTCGAAATCCACTTACCTCTGTTCAAGGCTTCATTCAATTATTAAAAGCTGAAAATCCAAATTTGAAATATTTAGATATTATTTCGATTGAATTAGAACAGTTGAATTTTCGTATTTCTCAGTTTCTCTTACTATCAAAAAAGGAATTGATTGGAAAAGAGAAAGTAAATTTTTCACTTAATGAAATAATTGACGAAGTATTAGTTTTCTTGTATCCCAGCATTTTGGACGGAAAAGTGAAAATTGATAAATGCATGCCAGACTCCATTTCCCTTTTAGGTTATGCGGATGAGATCCGTCAAGTATTGATCAATATTATTTTTAATGCCATTGATGTTTTACATACATCTACTTCAGAACCATTAATTAAAATAACCAGCCATATTCAAGATGATTCCTTTATAAGGCTAGAAATTGCCAATAATGGGCCAAAGATCCCGTCGCATCTTGTAAAGTCCATCTTTGAACCATTCGTAACAACTAAATCTCTTGGCACAGGGCTAGGATTATTTGTCTGCAAAGAAATTATTGAAAAGCATAAAGGGAAATTAGAATTTGAAACAAAAGGAGACTTAACGGTTTTTAGCATAATCCTTCCAGTTTCCGATATAAACCTGGGCTGACTCCTATTGAAGTCAGCCCCTTTTTCTATAATCAAATACGTGATATCAATCCTATAGAAAAATTCTTATGTACTTCATTCATTTTTAAGATTAAAATTGGTAATTATCTCTAATTTTTTTTATTTAAGGAGAGTGTACGATGTTTGTGTTAAAGGTTGATCAGGATATCGAACTGCAGCTTTTTCAATTACACCATTCAGAAGAACTGTATCATTTAGTCGATACGAATAGACAGCATTTAAGAGAGTGGCTTCCTTGGGTTGATAATATGACTTCACCAATCCAATATCATGAGATTATTCCAATGTGGCTAAAAGCCTTTGCTGATAATAATGGATTTAATGCTGGCATTCGTTATAAAGGCCAGCTTGCCGGTTCAGTCGGTTTCCATCAAATTGATTGGAATAATAAACAAACGAGTATGGGCTATTACCTTGCAAAGGGGTTTGAAGGGAAAGGGATTATGACTAGATCGGTTCAGGCTCTAGTCAATTACGCGTTTCTAGATTTAAGTTTAAATCGGCTGGAAATCCGCTGCGGGGTAGGAAATAAGAAGAGCCGTGCGATCCCTGAAAGATTAGGATTTATACAAGAAGGAATTATTCGTGACGCAGAATTTTTATACAATCATTATCATGATCTAGTCATCTATGGAATGCTATCACGTGATTGGAAATAAAAGAAGTAGATTAGTTTTTGTGGAGAAAAATTGTAATAGCATACTGGCTATTATAATTTGAGCTTTGCGGACATCAGTTCCGTTATTCGTGACAAAATGGGAGAATTCCTTATGTTTGCGGACACTGGTTCCGGTATTTTGTAAAAAGCAGTACTTTCTACGTGTTTTTACGTAAATAACGTACCCTGAGTCCGCTTAGCCATTAATTAAGGCTATTTTAATGAAAATATCGGATTCAATGTCCGCATTTAATTGAAAAAGTGCAAAAAAGTAACGCTCAAGCGATTTTTGTATCTAAGCGTTACTTTTTTTGGGTTTTTCTCTACAATAATAATTTTTGACTTTCCTTCACTCTCAAGAATCTTAAACCATTTAAAGTTACAATTAAAGTCGCACCCATATCAGCAGTTTCAAGTGCTGTATCCGTACCCGCTCCCCACATTACAATGCCAACATTTGCAGCTACAAGAGCGGGGGCATCGTTTACTCCATCCCCCACCATTGCCACTTTTTCATATATGGCTCGAAGCTCATTTTCTAGTTCTTGTAATGTGGCTTCACCGTAGACCGTAAGCTTAGAAGCTCCAAAATTAACATTCGCATCCATCACACCATCCAGGTGCTTTATGTTCTTTTCGAACTTTTGGGCGCAGCTAATTCAAGAAAAGCCTTGAACACGATAAACAATTTTTTCTGCTCTTTCTACATTGCCTGTACCACGTAAAGCCACCTTCTTTTGATTGTTACCTACTAGTTAATTCAATCATTTCATTTTTTGTCAAAGAAATTCAAGCCATGTTTATTTGGATCTATTATAAGGTATTCATACAATAGAAAGAACCAATCAAAATCATTAAAAAGATGGCAGTATAGTTTTTCAAATAAAAAAAGATCATTTCGGGAAAAGTAAATTTCAGAGGAGGTGAACGGTCCTTACATAATTTGTGAGGATATGAATGATGGTACTAAATATTTTCCTTCTATTTTTATTAATTGCCTTAACTGCTTTTTTTGTTGCTTCTGAATTTGCCATGGTTAAAGTGCGATCATCCCGAATTGACCAATTAATTGCAGAGGGAAATCCGAAAGCACACACAGCAAAAAAAGTAACCTCCAATTTAGATGAATATTTATCAGCATGCCAGCTTGGCATAACCATAACTGCTTTAGGACTAGGGTGGCTCGGTGAACCGACTATTGAAAAAATTTTGGAACCAATTTTTGAACATTTAAATTTGCAGCCTTCTATCACAAAAGTTCTTTCGTTTATTATCGCTTTTTCGTTAGTCACCTTCTTGCATGTAGTAATAGGTGAACTGGCTCCTAAAACATTTGCCATTCAAAAAGCTGAAGCCATTACATTAGCATTTGCACAGCCTTTAATCTGGTTTTACAAAATTTTGTTCCCATTTATTTGGACTCTAAATCACTCGGCAAGATTTGTAACTAGCCTGTTTGGTTTAAAGCCTGTTTCCGAGCATGATATTGCCCACTCTGAAGAAGAACTGCGGATCATTCTTTCTGAAAGCCTGAAGAGCGGGGAAATAAACCAGTCAGAATATAAATACGTAAACAATATTTTTGAATTTGACAATCGCATCGCAAAAGAAATTATGGTTCCACGAACAGAGATTGTCAGCTTAGATGAAAATGCTACTCTATCTGAAGTACTTGATGTCATCATGAATGAAAGATATACAAGATATCCGATTACAGGCGGAGACAAAGATACCATTCTCGGACTTATTAACGTGAAAGAAATATTGACCGATTGTATTCGGAAAAAATGCCAAGAAGAAAAAACAGTTGTGCAATATATAAAGCCTGTTATTAGAGTCATTGAAACGATCCCCATTCATGACCTCTTGTTGATAATGCAAAAGGAACGAACCCATATGGCCATTTTATTCGATGAATATGGAGGAACAGCCGGCTTAGTAACGGCAGAGGATATTTTAGAAGAAATCGTTGGTGAAATTCGTGATGAGTTTGATGCAGACGAGCTTCCTCTCGTGCAAAAGCTGGACAAGGATCATTATATATTAGATGCAAAGCTGCTCATTTCAGAAACGAATGACTTATTAGGAACGGATCTTGATGAAGACGAAGTAGATACTCTTGGGGGCTGGATACTCACACAAAAATTCGATCTCGAACAGGGTGATGCCATTGAACATGATGGATACCAATTTATCATTAAAGAAATAGAAGGCCATCATATTCTTTACATTGAAGTTAAAAAGACTGACGCTGACTGAAGAATAGACCTTTAGGAATACAACAATTTCATTCCTAATTCCGGTCTGTTCCTTTCGGTTCGTTTTTTTCATTTTCCGAAAATTCAAATACATATTTCTTTAGAATGCCCAATAAATTAATGTAACAAATAATTACTAAACTGTTACGTTTGACTGTATGGTTTTATCTAGCATATAATAAATTTAGGGAGTTACACTTTTTTTTCGAAACTCTAGCTTAATTAAATGGCAATGGGGTGATACGATGGGGCAGTTTATCGTATTGGTGAATTAGCAAAAATTGCAAATATTTCTAAACGAACTATAGATTATTATACAAACATCGGGCTTATTCAAGCTCAGCGTACTAAGTCTAATTATCGTATGTATTCAGAAGAAGTTCTGTCAGACCTTCATTTTATTGAAGATTGTAAATCTATGCATTTTCCGCTAGATGAGATTAAGAGAAAACTAGAATTAAAATCAAAAACGGTCATGCATACAAGAGATGTTGAGAGGCAAATTGATGCGATTACACAGCAAATTAAACAGCTTCATAATGAAATTGCTGTCTTGCTGCCTTTAATCAATTGCCTGGACGAAGATCAAAAGGGTGACCTCTCAAAAAAGCTAAATACAGAAGGCACTACGTTAATTAAGTCTCTTGCAAGCTTGACAAGTTAACCCTATTTTCTAATATTTCAGGAGGTGACTCCTTACCCGAAAGATCGGGCTAAGGGAATTTATTTGGACATATTAAACTTGGTTATTATAGCCATTTTAATTGCTTTGACGGCATTTTTTGTTACATCGGAATTTGCCATCGTTAAAATAAGGAGTTCAAGAATTGATCAGTTAATTGAAGAAGGAAATAAAAGTGCTATACATGCAAAGAAAGTGATTAGTAATTTGGATGAGTATTTGTCAGCATGCCAATTGGGAATAACGATTACTGCCCTTGGTATTGGGTGGCTTGGTGAACCAACCATTGCACATATGCTTCACCCTATTTTTGATAAACTAAGCATTCCAAGTTCTGCATCACAAATTCTTTCGGTAGGAATTGCCTTCGGGATTATTACCTTCTTACACGTTGTTGTTGGAGAATTGGCGCCAAAAACCCTTGCGATTCAAAAAGCTGAAAAGGTTTCATTGTTAACCGCACGTCCATTAATTTTATTCTATAAATTAATGTATCCGGTAATCTGGGCTTTAAATGGATCTGCTCAATTATTAACACGATTATTTGGATTAAAGCCAGTTTCCGAACACGAATTAGCCCATTCAGAAGAAGAACTTCGCATTATTTTATCTGAAAGCTATGAAAGTGGAGAAATCAACCAATCTGAGTTTAAGTATGTAAATAAGATCTTTGATTTTGACGACCGTATTGCGAAAGAAATCATGGTTCCACGAACAGAAATCGTATCATTCTCGAAGGATGACACGCTTGAAAACTTTTTAGAAACGGTTTATGAAGAGAAATTTACACGTTATCCGATTATCGATGGGGATAAAGATCATATTATCGGATTAGTTAATATTAAAGAAGTTATGACGGATCTTATTAAGAACAGACAGGTCACTTCCAATACGCTTGAATTTTATACACGCCCCATTATTCGCGTGATTGATACGATTCCGATCCATGATCTTCTCCTTAAAATGCAGAAGGAAAGAATTCATATGGCTATCCTGATGGATGAGTATGGCGGAACTTCTGGTCTTGTGACAGTAGAAGATATTATCGAGGAAATTGTCGGTGATATCCGTGATGAATTTGATATGGATGAAGTACCAGAGGTTCGGAAAATCAATGATGAACACTATATTATAGATTCCAAAATGCTTGTAAGCGAAGTAAGCGATTTGCTTAATGTTGATATAAATGATGAAGATGTAGATACAATTGGCGGATGGATTCTTACAGAGAATTACGAAGCTAAGCAAGGCGATGTGATTGAATTAGATTCCTATGTCTTTAAGATTATCGACATGGAAGATCATCATATTAAGTATATTGAAGTCAAAAAGCTAAATGAAAATGAAAAGCCTCAACCCCTTCCATTGACGGAAACGCAAGTAGTCTAGAAGTAAGAGGTTAGATGTGAAGGAGAAATCGGTGAAAGATCCGATTTCTTTTTTTATATTAAAAACCCTTAGCTTTACAAACTATGATGCTAAGGGTTTACTGCTCACTTTATTTACCTTTTTGGCAGGTTGATTGTAAATTTTGTTCCTTTTCCCTTTTCACTGCTAACTTCTATATGACCATTATGCAGCTGAACGAGCTGTTTTACAATGGACAAACCTATACCGAATTCGCCAAACGACTCTCCGGTTCTTGATACATCTGCTTTATAAAATCGATGCCAAATGGACTCAATTTCTTCGGGATCAATTCCAATTCCAGTATCCTCGATCTCAATTATCGTTTCCTTCTCTTCCGATATTCCTTTTAAGATAATCTGGCCGCTTTCTGTGAACTGATTACTATTTTTGACAATATTAATGAGGATTTGGATGAGCCTGTCATAATCGGCAATGACCGTACTATTCTCCTCACATATGACCGAAATGTGATTATTTTTTTCAAGTGCCTGCATATGAAGCTGCTCTTTTACGACTTCAAGCACTTCAGATAAATTTATTTCCACCCTATCGAGCTTCAGTTGGTTAGAGCGGATTTTTTCATAGTCAAGATTTTCGTTCACAAGCCGTATCAGTCTTTTCGCTTCACGGTCAATTAATATCATGCCTCTTTCAATATCTTCTTCGGGAATTAACTGATTCTTTATTCCTTCAGCAAGTCCGCTAATCGTAGTTAAAGGGGTCCGCATCTCGTGAGAAACATCTGCTATAAATTTCCTTCGCCTATTTTCCAGCCGGTCAATTTCTTCATGAGATTTCTTTATCTTTCCAGCCATTTCATTAAAATCCCTTGCAAGCTGGCCAATCTCATCGATAGACGATTCTGGAACGTGAACATCATAATTTCCGGCCGATATCATGGAAGTCGCATTGCGGATTTCCTTAATTCTTTTTATCAAGCTTTTCGAAAAAATAAGGCTGATTAGAATGGAAGCTGATAAAGAGATGACGATCGTATATAATAAGAATTTATTTAATTGGGTAATCATATTCATCGTCCCTGTAATGGGCGATAGCAAAAGAATTCCCCCGCCTAACCGATCTCCTTGCATGAAGGGAACAGCTACAAGTGAAACCTCCTGACCAAATCGTTTAATATCATGCTTAACAGATACTTTATTTCCCTTTGATATTTCCGTCCACTCTTTTTCAGTCAACTGTATTAATGGGCTGCTTTGTAACTTCGGATAGATAACTTTTCCTTCATAATTAAACAGAATATATTTAATATGCCTAGTATTAAGAAGCTGGCTGTACTCGGCTAAAAATTGTTCATTCCCCTCAAGCCTTAACGTTAAATCTGTTAGGATTTGATCGCCATATGCCTCTAGCTCCTCCACTTTATTCTGGAAAATATACCTTTCAACAAACTGTGAAAATGACAAACTCAAAATGAGGAAAGCCAAAATGAGGATGCTAATATGACTAATTAAAAGCTGATAAAAAAATCTAATCCTCATTCGGGACCACCGTTTCATCAAATTTATAGCCAATTCCCCATACCGTTTGAATAAATGGCTGCTCAGGTGTACCGATTTTCTTCCTTAACCGTTTAATGTGAACGTCAACCGTCCGTTCATCCCCATAAAACTGATAGCCCCATACACGATCTAACAACTGCTCACGTGAAAAAACCTGCTTTGGGTTTTTCACAAAATAATAAAGCAAATCAAATTCCTTTGGCGTTAGATTAAGGAGAAGCTGCCCATTAAAATATACTTCGCGTGAGTCCTTACTAATTTTAAAATATTGGCTTGTAATGACATTGCTTTCCTCTTTCTCTATGACATCTGATTGATAGCGTCTTGTTACAGCCTTTATTCTTGCCATCAGTGCGAGCGGACTAAAAGGCTTCGTCACATAATCATCCGCTCCCATTTCAAGACCTAACACTTGATCAGAGTCGCTGTCCTTTGCCGTCAGCATGATAATTGGCACTTGACTCAGTTGGCGGATTTTGCGGCAAAGACTAACTCCATCCATAATAGGAAGCATCCAATCGACAATAATTAAATCCCATTTCCCTTTATTAAATCGATCAAAGCCTTCTTGTCCATTATGAACAAAGACTCCTTCATACCCTTCCTTCATAAAAAACATCTCCAGCATGGAACAAACACTTTCATTATCTTCAACTACGAGAATTTTCATAAAAACATGCACCTTCCCATGTAAATACCTTTTCTTTAATGTAATCGAACCCTCCCCTATTTTACAATAAATATCACTTATCCCTAAGTATTTAATGGGCGGGCCAATTTTTTCCACATTTGTTTACCAATTTTGGACATGCTATATACGGAGCAAAAAAAAACAAAAAGGAGAATGCAAATGGTGACAAGAAATTTACTTAAAAGATGGGCGATCGGGATGCTTGTTTTTGGATTCATACTAGCCCAATCAACTGTTATTACATATGCTGAAAACGGTGGGCATCATGAGTTTAAGAGAGACCATCACCATCATTTTATTAATGAAGGGGATCTAAAACGCCTTTTGGATCAAGGTTACTCCAAAGAAGAAATTCTTAAAGCCGCTCATATCGCTAATTATTCGAATAAAAAAATTGATGATGTCCTAAATGTTTATAAGAAAAATGATTCCTCATGGGAGAAAACGGCAGAGCATTATGGGCTTGATTTGAAAAAGCTTAAGAAGCAATACCATGAGCATAAGGAAAAATACTTGCAGGATCATAAGGGCGAGGTCATAGAAAACGTAGCTGAATATACTGGAAAAACAGAAAATGAAATTAAAGCTTGGGTAGACGAAGGTATTTCATTACGGTTTATTGTAATAGGTGCGGCCATTGCAAAGGTAAGCAATAAGGATCTTTCTGAAGTGATTAAAATGAAACAGGAAGGACTATCCTTTATGCATATAAAAGATAGCCTTAAAATCGACCAAAAAAAAGTCCGCGAAGAAAAGAAAGCATTGATGATGAAAATAAAAGAGGATATTAAGGATTAAACAAATTGCTTAGAAGGCTGCCTTATGAGATAAGCAGCCTTCTATAATTAATTAGACTAGCCCCATTAAACGCGGATGGCTTCTCCTTCATTCTGATAGAATAAATCCTTATTCCAGCGCATATTTTCTTACATAATGGCAGGAGTTTCTTGAATCTTAGCAGAAACTTTAGAGGACTGAGGCTGCTTCGTAATGATTAATTTGAATTCACCCTTAGAAGTATGGACAGTTATATGTAAGCTTGTGTCTTCATCGAATAGGAAAACTGCTTCACTCTGAACAGATTGAGGGGCCATTCCTAATTCTATTCCTCTATTAGACATATTCACCAAGTAAATTCCGTTATGAAGATTCAGAAACTCACTGACAGATGCTTGAGCCAGTTCGCAAGCTTCTGTCAATTCTTCTTCGGCATAGATGGATGCGATTTGCAAAAACATTTCTTCACTAGCAGCAAGTGCGGTTAACAGTGGTGCCTCACCTTGGATTTCCTGCAAGACAAGCCAATCTGTTTCGACTTCTCCACTTACTGAACTTAACTCAATATAAACTTGATCATCAATAAACCGAATCATATTCTTTATAAATAATGAAAGATAGTCAATAAATTCTTTTATTTCGTTTGAAGATGAATGTAATAGGCTTTCGACCATTGCATCAATGTCACCGTTTTTAATCGCTTCAAAACGTTCATCTGATAGGCTATATAACTTTTTATATTCATTTAAAGAATTCGAGAACTCGTCAATCGTCATAAGGTTGTTGTCCACAATTGATTGTGCCAATAGTAAATGATTGCTTTTCTGTGCAGCTAGCATTTGCTCAACCTGATCATTGGATAAAAGCCCCAGATCAACTGCAATTTCACCAAATCTTTTATCCTGTTTTTTCTGTTTTTCATGAATTTCTTCCACTTGGGCTGAAGTTAGAAAGCCTTTATCAACTGCTATGACACCAAATTTTACATGGGTTGATTTTTGCTGATCAAGCGCCTGTTTGAGCTGTTCAGTTGTTAACAGTCCTTTATTTAATAAATAATGTCCAAAGTATTGACTAAACATGAGCACTGTCCTTCCTTTCTTCCTTTAACGCTTTTTCAATAATGGAAGTTACCGCTTCTAGCGTAATAGGCTTTTGAATAAAATCATCTGCGCCAAAGTCGAGTGCTTTTTTCAAATGAGATTGAGTCCCTGCAGAAGATGCCATAATCACTTTCATTGCAGGATGATCTCTTTTTATTTCTTCTAATGCTTCAATGCCGTCTTTACCAGGCATAACAATATCCATAAAAATGAGATCAGGCTTAAAGGTATTTGCCTTTGTTATAGCTTCTACCCCATTTTGAGCCTCCTCGATATTTTTGCATTGGCAAACTTCTAATATATTTCTAAGTTTCTTTCTAATTAATGCAGAATCATCGCAAATTAACACTTTTAAATGATTTTCCATTTTGAATTCACTCCTGATTTTAAAGATATAGGATAAAAGTTCTACAATATATGACAATATTCCTTCTTTATTTTCTAAATGCATTACTTAATTCCTGTAATGGTGTAACATTTCCGACATTTTTCAATGCTCATGTACTTGAATAAAGTAAAAAAATGTTATAATTTTAAAAATAGATATTCATGATCCAACTGAAAAGGAATCATGTAAAAATTGGGGGAAACTATATGATCGATTCATCAGAAAATGTGGTCGCGGCACCCTTGCATAAGGGATTGTCCAAAGCAAAATTAGCAAAAATTTTGTTTTTTATTTGTCTCGGTTCTGTATTAATGGGGGTAGGGATTGAGGAGTTTCTCGTTCCGAACAAAATTTTGGATGGAGGAATAACTGGTATCTCCATCATGCTTTCACATGTTACCGGTATAAAATTAGGATTATTTATCTTCATTCTGAATCTCCCCTTTTTCTATATAGGTTATAAACAGATTGGTAAAACCTTCGCATTTTCCACTCTACTGGGAATTACAGTTCTCTCTGTTTCAACCGCTCTTCTCCACGATGTTCCCGTATTTACTAAGGATCCTCTTCTCGCAACTGTATTTGGAGGGATTATTTTAGGAGCAGGAGTCGGAATCGTTATTCGCTATGGCGGCTCTCTCGATGGGACCGAGATATTAGCCATTATTGTGAACAAAAAGCTTCCTTTCTCTGTAGGAGAAATTGTTATGTTTTTTAATCTTTTTATTTTCACTTCAGCAGGGTTTGTATTTGGCTGGAATCGAGCGATGTATTCAGTTCTCGCCTATTTTATTGCATATAAAACGATTGATATCGTTATTCAAGGATTAGATGAATCGAAATCTGTTTGGATCATCTCAGAAAACCACAAGATAGTCGGAGATGCTATTCTTGCAAGACTCGGCCGTGGCGTCACTTATTTGAACGGTGAAGGGGCATACACCGGAGATGATAAAAAAGTTATTTTTTGTGTCATTACACGTCTCGAAGAAGCTAAGTTAAAAACGATTGTGGAAGAAATTGATCCACATGCCTTTTTGGCCATCGCCAATATCACAGAGGTTCGTGGCGGACGGTTTAAGAAAAAAGCTATACATTAAAAAAGGGTTTATGTAGCTCAGTTTTTGTGGAAAACATATTAATCAGCTGATCAAAATCGTATATTAATTTGGGCAGCTGAGCTTGGCCTTGGCGGACACTCGTTCCGTTATATGTGGCAAAATGGATTAGATTCTTCTGTTTGCGGACATAGGTTCCGCTATATTATAAAAAAAGCAGTGATTTCCTCGTGCTTTTTCGTAAATAGCGTACTCAGTGTCCGCTTAGTCCAGAAATTACGGGCATTTAATGAAAATAACGGATTTAATGTCCGTAGCTTTTTTATTAAACAGCACCCTTTTTACTTTCGTATCCTTAACTGTCCATTCATTATTGCTTTGTTCTAAATGAATCGCAATATTTGGACTTTCCAAATCCTTATAAAAAGATAGACGCTTCATTAGGGTTACCGTGGAAAAAATAGATTCTTTTTTCTCTAGTTGACTCCCCACTCAAATGCCCATTTATGCTCTAATATAGAACATCCCGTTTACCGGCAATTACGCTATATTTCATCAGATCAATAAAATTTAGATTCATACTGTGGTCAATAACCTCATCGTATTTATGGGCCGAAGCTCGAAAAAATTTCCATCTTTTTTAATACTTAGTTCAAAGCATGCCAAACTTTAAGAAAAAATTTAGAGGTCAATAATGCTTTGTGCAACCATACAATTCATCAGTTTTTCAGCTAACCTGCTCTTTTGTTCAGTATATTCAACAAAATACCGCTCCTTTATCAACAACACCTCCATTTCAAATACGACTACTTTACATGTTTTTCCAAGCCTCTCCAGTTTTCCGAAGCAGGCAAGAAGATAATTCAAAAACTCAACTTAATACTCTTTAAACAAAATGGTAAAAAAACAAATGCATTTATATGGACTTGGTCTATTAGTCTATACATCATTAATACCAAAGGAATACAGTAATACTAAGGAAGATAAAATGTGAGTTAAGTAGCTTAAGGAAAAACGTAAATATGAAAGGGGAGACATATTTAAGCGAGAGAAACAGGAGAAGGAATGGATAGTCAAGGTAAATATTGATACCGAAAATTTAAAACTGATAGTCGGTAACAGAAAAAGAGATAATTTCAAAACTTGATTTTGAAGTTAGAAAAACTGTCAAAAACTTCAATTTCCACACAAGATACTATCACTGCTTCCGATAATTCTTGTATGTTCTAATGCTCCTATTAATTCAAATCAGGAACAAGAAAAAATACAAAACTAATATTTTGATATAGATTTTGATTAGGTTTAATGCAAGGTAATTTTATGAAAAACGAAGGAGTCGATAAAAATGTTAAGTAGAAGAAGAAATAATGAAAATACTAATGTAGATGTGGATTTTGACACAGATATTGAATCGGAGTTAAGAAATAGATCTAATTCAGAAGCAGAAGCGGATGTTCGAAATACCGATAAAAATACCAACGTTGCACGTTCTAATGTTACTAACTCAGGTAATTCTAAGGTTGATATCAGACTCAACAGCCGCAGTAACGCTAGAGTGAGATCTGAACAAGAACAGGAAAATGATCAAGATCAAGATGTAGATATAAATATAGATATCGAGGAAGAAAGAAGACGCCGCCGTCGTCGTCGTTAATATTTGAATAAAAGGTGGGATAGCACTATTATCCCAAATGATGTTTCAACTGTAAAAAAAATGGAAGAAGAGTGGATTAAATTGTTCCACTCTTTTTATATTTTCATATCCTATTAAGTGAATGATGCATTTCGTAAACTGTGTAAAAACTTTATCTCTCTAACTAATTCTCCCCCATTGCTTTCATGAAATAAATTAATGATGAAAGGGGATTACAAATTGGTTAATTCAAGAAACATTGTTGATTTTATTGTTGTCGGCACTGGTCCCGCCGGAGCTGTTATATCTAAGATACTTACAGATGAAAAAAAACTTCAGTTCTCGTCCTGGAAGCAGGAGGAATTAATGACAATGACAAACCTATAAGTGATTCTAGATTTGCTCTTGAACTAGAGGAACAATTCTTTCCAGAGTATTTTTGGCAGAGAGAGGGTGTACCTCAACAAGCAAAGGTGCCAGACACCACTATTCATATCTAGTGTCAAATTAGTGGAGCAGACGCTAGATGTTATGCTTGTGGAGCCAGGCACCTAATAGGACAGCCTCTCAGATTGTGGACAAAGGGGTTCGGAATGGTCTCAATAAATCGGTATCTTTAAAGCGATGTTCAAAGTTCTTGCCAAAAGTACTTTAACTTTTTTCCCCATGATCCCGTTATTTATAAATATTTCCGATGTATCCCTTTCCCATCATACGTAAACAGCATATTCTTGCCTTCGACGATTGTTTCCATATGGACACTTCTGCCCCAAAGCTGATGGACATATGGCAGGACTTTTTCTAAATATTTTAGATCTAGCTCTATTCCTTCAAACCAATGCTTTAAATATAGTTCGCCATTCTTTAAATAATCACCGTCATTGACGGTTAAATATGGGAATCCCCCATTAACACGCATGCTTACGAGCTGATCACGAACATGCTCCCATTGCTTGTCAACGACTTTGTAGTCCTTCCCCTGTTTTTGGAACAAATACATATCCTCGCGCATAACAAGATCTTTTGTTAAGTAGTTCCGTAAAAAAGAAATATCAGACTCAATTTCTCGGACCTCGAACATTTTCTCCCGTCCGGAACCAGGCTGAACTCCATGCTTTTTCATTTCTTCTGTCGGATTATTATATCTCTCTTCAATATCCTCAAAAATTTTCAATCCTAAATAATATGGGTTAATGTTTGTGCGGGATGGCTGAACAACACCTGCATTTAATTTCGCAAACTCTAATGCCTCTGAGCTCGTTAAATCCATTTCTCTAAGAATGCGCTGATGCCAATACGATGCCCAGCCCTCATTCATGATTTTTGTTTCCAGCTGTGGCCAGAAATAGAGCATCTCTTCTCGCATCATCGTTAATATATCACGCTGCCAGTCGGTAAGCTCACGGGAATAGCTTTCAATAAATAACAATAAGTCCTTTTCAGGCTGTGGCGGAATTTTCTTCTTCTTCTTTACCGGATCTGGTTTTTGATTATTCCTTTCATCAAGTTTCCATAAATCATCGTAAGGGGAGGATGCCGTTGGTTCCTCTTCTTCATATTCAACATCATCTAAATTCCAGGAGAGCTTAGGTCTCATTAACGATGGATCAATATGTTCTTCAATGGCTAGAACAGCATCTAAAAAGGTTTCTACTGCTTTTTTGCCGTGTGAAATTTCGTATTGTCTGATTCGTTCGGCTGTTGCCGCCATGCTTTCGACCATATCTCGCTTTGTGTTTTGAAAACGAATATTGTTTTTGAAGAAATCACAATGTGCCAGCACATGCGCAACGATTAATTTATTCTGAATTAATGAGTTGGAATCGAGCAAAAAGGCGTAGCATGGATCTGAATTGATGACAAGCTCATAAATTTTAGATAGCCCAAGATCATAATGAAGCTTCATTTTAAAAAATTGCTTACCAAAGCTCCAATGAGAAAAACGCGTTGGCATCCCATAGGCACCAAAAGTATAAATAATATCTGCTGGGCATATTTCATAACGCATCGGATAATAATCTAAGCCAAAACCTTTAGCAATTTCAGTAATTTCTTCAATGGCGTTATATAGCTGCTTACGGTCCTCTTCCAGCATTTACAATTCCCCCTTTTTGTTCTTATCACAATCTATGAAAAAATAGGCGGAATGATGAATTGGAGTTAGAACAAAAAAGCGGAAGACCATCGTCTCCCGCTTTTTTCACCTTAATCATCGCTGTTATCATCATCATCGTTATCGTCTCGATCATGATCAATCTCGACATCTAATACCTTCCCGGTTACAGCATCAATCTCTACCTCGGCCTCGCCCTTGCTTGTTTTCAGTTCAACTTCATAAATAAGTTGATTGTCATCCTCATCACGATTAATTTCTATGACCTTGCCATTGACTTCCTTTTCTGCAATTTCTATTGCTTTTTGAATTGATATAAAATTATTTGAAGTTGATTTAGCTGTCTTTTCAAAATCATCATCATCGTCATCAAGATCTTCTTTCACTGATAGAACATCACCTGTTATGGCATCAATACGGATTTCAAATTCCTTATCCTTATTCTCTATTTCCACTTCAAAATAGCGCTTTCCAGACTTGTTTTCTAATTCAACACTTTCTACATATCCCTCAGCTTTTGTTAAAGCGATCTTTATGGCTTCTTCATGGGTAATTATTTTCTCATTCGTGTTTTGCATCTCTGCTTTTGGATTATCATTTTTTGCAGCACCAGCTGCAACGGCTCCCCCTAAAATAACTGCTGCCGAAACGACTCCAATCATAAATTTTTTCTTCATCCTTTTTCCTCCTTTAATCTTTTTCCTTACATCTACAATATAGACTTGCAATATTAAAGGAAAAGAATAGGAAGATTAAAAATTGATGAGAATCATGTGACTCTTTTCTAATCATCCCAAGTAATGGATAGCACTTCTCCTGTTATTGCATTGATTTGGACGGTTGCTTCCCGATCATCTGAAGTATCAATTTCAACGAGATAATAATGTATATTGTCATCCGACTCCAAATCAACATCATTTATTTGACCCTTTACCTCCTTTAAAGCAAGTTGAATGGCCTCATCCTCTGTAAGGATCACGGTTGCTTCAGTTTCCAGCTTTTGGACAAGAACTTCTCCTGTTTGAGCATCTACTTTTAAGATGGTTTTCTTTCCTTCCCCTTGAATGATCACTTTATATTGGCTTTTTCCGTGTTCATTTATTTTTATAAATTGAACGAGCTCACCAGGAAATTCTGATAGAATTTTTTCCTTCATTTCATTTTCGGTTATGGGCTTTGCTGGAGGATTAGGCTCTGCTTGTTCTGGATCCGTTTTATTAGGTGAGATGTTACTCTTTTTAGTAAAAGAAATGACCTCTCCATTTTCAGCATCCAGCTTGATTTCATAGTTCATTTCATTTCGATCCATTTCAATGACATATTGATTATTCTTCAGGATTATTTCTGTTACCTGTCCATTGTATCTTTCCTCTACGAGAGATTTAGCTTCGCTATTTGATAGAATTTCAGCAGATGGGTTTAAAACAGGACCTAAAGCTTTAAAAGCAATAAATAGGATAACAACGGCTGCAAAACCCATCATGATGAAAAGAGAACGTTTGTTTTTCAAAAGGATAGCACCTCACCTTCTATACTCCTTCCATTTTCCTATATAAAAATGAGAAAAAGATGAGAAAGGAAAATTTTTATTAATTAATTGTTAAAGTTACTGTTGTTCCAGCATTTTCTTTACTTTCAAGCGTGACTCGTACATCTAAGGCATCGGCAATTTCCTTTGCAAGGGAAAGTCCAAGTCCTGAGCCGCCGCTCTTTCTGCTTCTCGCTTGATCAACACGATAGAAACGATCAAATACCATTGGCAATGCCTCTTCAGGTATTCCGATCCCTCGGTCTATTATTTTAATATAGGCTCCATTCTTTTCTACGCCAACCGCAATGGTAATTATGTCATCACTATATTTACGGGCGTTATCGAGAAATATAAACAATAGTTGCTTAAGCTTTTGCTCATCTGTAGTGACAGGGATGGAAGTCAATTGCTCCCCTTCAATCATAACATCACGATTGTAAGCATTTTGAAACCCTTTTACCGTTTGTTTCAAAACATCGATTAAATTAATGCTTGTTAGCTTGAGATTCCACTGTTCATTATGCTTAGCGAGCAATAACAGCTGCTCGGTCATTTCCCTCATACGAATGGATTCTGACAGGATAGCCTCAATTGATTCATTAAACAACTCAGGCTCCTTTAAGCCTCTTCTCTTTAAAAGACTTGCGTAGCTTTCAATAACCGTTAAAGGCGTTTTAAGCTCATGTGATGCATTGGATACGAACTGCTTCTGTTTTTCGAAGTTTGCCTCCAGCAAATCAATCATATGATTAAATGTCTCTCCCATTTGATAAAGCTCATCTTTTGATCCTTCCTCTAATGGCAGTCGCTTGAATTGACCGCTTTCCTTAATTTCTCTCATTGTTTTAATCATACTTGTCACTGGATTAATCAGAAGATTGCTTAGAAGCCTACTCGAAATAAACACTGGAATTAAGGCCAGGATGGTAACTATGATTAACACAAGCCTAAGTGAATGCAGGTTCTCGATGGATTTTTCTAAGTTCTTTGTAATTTGCAGATTTGCGATATTTCCATCTGAAAGAATGATGGGCATGGAGTGAAAGGCATAGGTGTGATTATTAATAATCATTTCTTTACTTACCTCGCCTGTATAAAATTCTGCTTTCTCTTTCCTCAATACTTGTTCATTTAAGGATGTAACAGCTAGTGATCTCTTTGTGTCAGGTCTTGCGATTCGAATCATGCCATCTACCGGAACGTACGCTCTGAGAAGTTCATTTTCTGGAATCGTTACAAGATATTTGTTAAACGTCATGGAGGTTATTTTCATTTCTTCTTTAGCTGTTTCAAGTTCACTGTTTATAAGGAAATTATTAAATAAGAAATAAATCGAAATATTCATTAACACTAACAGGATTGTAAATAAAACTCCGGTATTAAGGTTGATCTTATTACGCAGCTTCATTTTGTTACCTTAAGAACGTAGCCAACACCGCGTATTGTATGGATTAATGGCTCTTTTTCAGGAGTATCAATTTTTTTCCTTAAATAGCGGATATATACGTCTACTACATTTGTATCGCCAAAAAAGTCGTATCCCCATACGGCTTCTAATATTTGGTCACGGTTTAATACCTGCAATTTGTTTTTTAACAAATAAGATAGAAGATCAAATTCTCTCGGAGTTAATTCAATGTCATCTTCTCCTCTTATAACTTCACGTGTCTTTTCATTTAATTTTAAATCCGCCAATGCTAGCCAGTCAGTTTCTTTCTTTTGTTCGACTGCTTTATGTCTTAATGCAGCTCGAACCCTTGCTAGCAATTCTTCTATTTGGAATGGTTTCGTTATGTAATCATTTGCCCCTAAATCCAGCCCTGAGACCTTATCTTCAACCGAATCCTTCGCTGTTAACAACAAAATAGGTGTATGGCTGTCGCTCATTCGAATTCGCCGCAAAATTTCAATTCCGCTTAATCCCGGAAGCATGACATCCAATAATATTAAATCCCATTTTTTTGACCGATATTCCTCAAGACCTTTCATCCCGTCCATTGCTTTTGTTACCTTATAGCCTTCATATTCGAGCTCTAATTCAAGCAGCCTTGCTATTTTCTCTTCATCCTCAACAACTAAAATTGATTCTTTATTCAATGGAGTCTCTCCTTTTTCAATAACCATTTATGAATCAAGGTTAGCAAAAATCAGCAATTAATTCATTATCAATAAGATTAAATAGGAAAAAAGAAGGGATAAGGGGCATTTATGCCCTCTTATCCCTTCTACTCTTCAACTGACAGTTGAAGAACCTTATTGTTTTTTAAACTATGTGAAATATTAACTGTTACTTTTTTGAGCTGATTATTTTCTTTCACTTCAAAAATAAAGGAATCCACGACATCTGTTTCAGAAATTTTCTTTCTGCCGGCATATTGAAATTCAACAACCGCTTCACCAGGGTAATCCTCTTTGATAACTGCAGTAGCAATTCGTCCATACTTTTCATAACCATTTTGAGCAAACGCTAAATTGTGGACGTTCATAATTAAACTAATGGTAAATAACATACAAAAAAGCTTTTTCATAACTTGTCCTCCTGTAATAAAAACACTTTCCCCTATTGTTTGTGTTTTTTCATTTTTTTATGTAGTTAGTCCACAGGTTATTTGTTTTAATTTTCAGTTCCTTAATGATTCGTTTATATGCAGGAAAAAGTTGAAAACCCTTTATAATCAAGACGTCCAACATTTACAGTGTAATTTTTGTTCACATCAACATAAGCTAAAGTCAACTCCTTAAGTGAAGGAGATGGACAAATGAATAAATTAGATTATGACCGAGCGTTATATTATACACATCGCTCTGAATGGGATAATTTGCTAATATTGATGGTAAGAACAGAAGATCATTTTCTTTCCAAAAAGATCGAGTACTTCCTTCATGCGTACAACTTTGAAAAAGACTATTCCGTTATCGAGAAACATCTATATTCCTTACTCCGATACATCGACCATGCTAATGCCTATACTGCTTATGAGTTGCAAGAGGAGATTTACCAGTTACCATAAGAATTCCACCACCAAAAAAAAACACGGTTTTTAACCGTGTTTTTTAATGTTTCATATGTGTCGAACATTTCTCCGATACCTATTAGCCCTTCATCTGGACATACATATTCGTATACATTTGAAGCTCATTCATTAATTGATCAACGTGTTTCGCTGGCTCTTCATGCAGCCAATCGTTTTCATAATCAAAGCAGTGAGGATCTAATACTAGCTGACGCGGGATCACATTTGCATAGACCCCTCTCCCAACAATTCTCATATTACCGAGGGCATTCATTCCACCCTTACCTCCTCCTGCTGCAACAAGTAATGCGACAGGTTTGTTAGCAAATTGTTCACTGCCAAGGAAATCAAGCGCATTTTTTAAAGCACCGCTCATTCCACTATGGTATTCTGGTGAAGCCAAAATAATGCCATCCGATTTTAACACCTTTTCGCGCAATGCTCTAACCTCAGGAATTTGAAGTTGTAACTCCTCTCCGTTATATAAAGGCAGCTCGCCCTTACTTAAATCAATAAGCTCCGCTCCGTATTTCTTCGCGATATATCTTGAGGCAATCCCTGTTCTTCCTTTTTTTCTTGGGCTCCCATTTATAATTGTTAATTTCAACATAGTCTCTCTCCTTTTTATCACCATTTCGCTATCGTTTTTATTCATTCTAGTATAAGGGAGAGATTGTACTTTTTCATCATCGTAAAGATTTATTTTTGACTGCACTATCGGCACAATTACTAACCCTATGAATAGGCATTTCTTTAGTAAAACTAATTGATTATTCCATTTCTTACTGCATAGAGGGCAGCTTGCGTCCTATCAGCAAGTTCAAGTTTAGAAAGCAGATTAGACACATGGGTCTTAACTGTTTTTTCGGTAATGAAAAGATCAGCGGCAATTTCCTTATTACTTTTTCCTTTAGCAATTTCCCGCAGCACTTCGATTTCTCTTTTTGTCAGCTCATCTACATGTCTTCTTTCGGAATGACTTTTTCCTGATAGGTGGGATAATAGATGAGTGGTTGCCTTCGGATGAAGCTGATTTTCGCCGTTCATTAATTGAATAATGGCTTTGACAAGCTCATCTGGTTCAATGTCCTTTAATTGATAGCCAGAGGCTCCAGCCTCTATAGCCGGAATGACATGATCCTGATCAGAAAAGCTTGTTAACATCATGACCTTGATTTCTGGACAGTGTTTTTTTATTTCACGCGTTGCTTCAATCCCGTTTATAACAGGCATCTCTAAATCCATTAATACAATGTCCGGACGAATTCTTGTTGCTAATTCAATTGCCTCTTGTCCATTTTTAGCCTCACCAATAATTTCAATTTCGGGCTGCGTTTTAAGAAAAAAGACAAGACCACGCCTAACAACATGGTGATCATCTGCGATAAGAACACGTATGGTCATTTTCTCTCCCCCTAAATTGGTATAAATATTTCAATTCTAGTCCCATTTTCTTCAGAGCTTTTCAGCTTAAATTGTCCATTCAATGATTCAGTACGATCTCTCATGCTCTTTAATCCAAGAGATGGAATATTCCTTAAATCTCCATCATAATAAAAACCGCAGCCATCGTCAGTGATAACCATTTTTACATGCTTTTGATCTACAGATAAGATTAATTCCACCTTTGGCTGCCCAGAATGCTTTTTACAATTGGCGAGCGCCTCCTGACCAATTCTCCATAAGGCCTCTTCAACCTTTCCTGGCAGCGAAACTACACCCTCTACTTTAGAGCTCACTTCTAAATCAAGCATTTCACCATAACTTAAAAGGGCACTTATTATTCCATTTTCCAATCCCCTTGGCCGAAGCTGCCAAATCAATGCTCTCATTTCACTTAAAGCTTCCTGTGCTAAATCTTGTATATAGGAAAAAGTTTCTTTTGTTTCTAAATCCTTTGTCATTTCTGCCGCTCCTCTTGCCGTTAAACTTAAAGAGAATAGAAGCTGATTGACTGAATCATGCAAATCTCTAGCTAGACGATTTCTTTCCGCTGTTAAGGCATTCTCCTGCTCATGCCCTGTTAGCTTTATTCGCTTTAAAGCAGTGCCTATTTGAAAAGCAATCGATTCGAGCAAAGCCAATTCTTCCTTAGTAAAATGGGTCTTATTTGGCGAACCGACATTTAAGATGCCTATTTTCTCATCACCCGCCCGAAGAGGAACTGTTGCATGATGCGTTAATTGATTTGTGTCCGCTTTTTTTTCATTTCGAGCATCTTCAATTCTTTTGCACTCAATTATATTAATTGCCTTATGCAATCTTCCATCGATATAACGATCGATACACCAGCAGTCTCCCTTGCACATCCGTTCATTATCATTGTATGATAACGCTTCGGGCAGCTTTTCCTTTGCAGCTAGCTCGTATTTTCCATCTGGCTCAATTAGAAAAATCCATCCCGTTTCCAAGCCCGTAACATGCAGTAATTTAGCTAAAACCTCGGACAAAATTGTTTTTATTGATGTCCCTTCGTTTAATAATTCAGCAATTTCCTTTAATATCCAAATTTCCGAATGGCGATTCTCCAATGTCACCTTTATTCCTCCCAATGGATGTTCCTTCCATTATTATAATACTTTTATGTAGCCTAATCCTTAGTAATTAGAATGAAAATTTATACGACTAAAGTTGTAGTTTTGCCTACCGGTAAAATCAAAGAGCACCGAGGAGTTTATTTCCCCCGGTGCATCCCGATTCATTATTTTTCTGCAGAATTTATCTTCTTATCAACAATCGCCATGAAATCACTTTTGATTTCCACGAGCTTTTGCTCACTTTCCGCAGAACTTGCCCCATTTACTCCGAAATAAAACTTCATTTTCGGTTCTGTTCCAGAAGGTCTTAAACAAATCCATGTTCCATCCTCAAAATGATATTTAATCACATTTGATTTAGGAAGGCTGATGGATGACTGATCCCCATTGCTTTCAGTTCGAACACCTGTTAAGTAATCCTCAACAGCTGCTACTTTTATTCCAGCTGCTTGATTTAGCGGATTAGTACGGAAAGAAGCTAATATTTCTTGAATTTGTTGAGCTCCTTCCTTTCCTTTCAAAGTAATCGATTCAAGACCCTCAAGAAAATAACCGTACTGTTCAAATAGAGATAATAATCCTTCATATAATGTCATCCCTTTTTTCTTATAAAAGGCTGCTGCTTCTGAGGCCAATAAAGCAGCTTGAACGGCATCCTTATCTCGTGCAAAGTCTCCAATTAAATAACCATAGCTCTCTTCATATCCAAATAAAAACTGGTATTCCGCCGTTGCTTCATATTCCTTCATCTTTTCAGCAATAAATTTAAAGCCTGTCAATACATCCACTGTATCAGCGCCAAAAGAGGATGCAATTTTTCTGCCGAGCTCAGATGTGACAATGGTTTTTAAGACTATGCCATTTTCCGGAAGAATGTTCTTTTCTTTTTTCTGTGACAAAATATAATGCAGCAGAACAGCGCCAGTTTGGTTTCCAGTTAAAAGAACAAACTCACCAGATTGATTTCTGACTGCGATTCCAAGTCTATCAGCATCAGGGTCAGTAGCGATTAATAAATCAGCATTCTTCTCTTTTCCAACCTTTATCGCCAATTCAAAGGCTGACTTTTCCTCTGGATTAGGACTTTTCACTGTGGAGAATTCAGGATCTGGAAGTTCTTGTTCGTCTACTACATACACTTGCTTATAATTTAAAGCAGCTAAGGCAGCCCTTACAGGTATATTTCCAGTTCCATGCAGTGGAGTAAAAACAATCTTAAGATCTGTCTCACTCCCTAAGGTAGGATTTTCAGAAATTGCGACCAGCCTCTCTATGTATTTACGGTCAACCTCTTCTCCAATTATTTTAATTAGCCCTTTGTCCATTAAATCAGTTTCATCGTCAATGTTAATTAAAAGTTCATTTTCAATTTCATTTACCTTCGAAATGACGATGTCAGCTAATTTAGGGGGCAGCTGTGATCCGTCAGACCCATATACTTTATAACCATTATATTCAGGCGGATTATGGCTTGCAGTAATAACAATACCTGAGAATGCCTGCAAATACCGAACGGCAAAGGATAACTCAGGTGTAGGTCTCAATTCTTTGAATACGTACGTCTGAATCCCTCTTGTTGCCAGTGTTTTAGCTGCCTCCATGGCAAACTCCTTAGACATATGACGGGAATCATAAGCAATAACAACCCCTTGCGCTTTTGCTTCTGACCCATTTTCTTCTATGTAAGCTGCCAGGCCAGCAGAGGCTTTCCTGACTGTATATATATTCATCCGATTCGTTCCTGCCCCGATTTCTCCTCGCATTCCGCCGGTACCAAACTCTAAGTCCTTATAAAAGGCATCCTCCAGTCGTTTTTCATCTTTTTGAATCAGGTCCTCTTTTAATTTTTGATCTAAACTTTCAAATCCAATCCATCTGTCTGCTTTTTCTTTCCAGTTCACGCTATTCCCTCCCAATAGTAAAAGCGAAATTGCCTCGCCCAGGGGCGACAAGCATAAGACAGGCTTGCGAGAAGGTTGTACTCTAACCTTCTTGACGGACTGGCTCATGACCTCCGATGTACAGGACTTACTAGACCGACGAAGACATTAGGTCGTGGTGTTCTTAGTCGGCGAGCCCCTAGGCACTGTAGCTAGATAATAAAACACTATCCAATCTACAAAATCACTTCGATAAAAAGACCTTTTTCCCTTTTAAAATTTTTCTTGGTTTTTTGACATAACCATCATAATCAGCCAACATATTTGAATATTTTTTCCGTTTTCTTTAAGATAAAACAATGGACAAACTTAATTGATGACAAAATTATGACGAAACACAAAACAAACCGTGATATTCTCTTAATAGTAATTTACAAAGAATGCTGAGAAGCACTATACTTTTTCTAAAGTATGATCAATTAATGAGGAGTACACTATGAATAAAACGAAAGATAATCGTGAATCCTTACTGTTTATTTCCTGGGCAGCCTCCGTTATTGCGATGTTCGGAAGCCTATATTTTTCAGAGATTCGTCAATATGAGCCTTGTACACTGTGCTGGTACCAAAGAATAGTTATGTATCCATTTGTTATTATATTAGGAATGGCGGTTATTCGAAAGGATTATCGAATCAGCATTTATTCCATGGTCCTGTCTGGTATTGGTGCTTGTATTTCACTATATCATTATTCCATACAAAAAGTGTCCTTTCTTGCTGAGCATGCCGCTTCATGCGGGAGAGTCCCTTGTACTGGCCAATATATTAATTGGCTTGGATTTATTACAATTCCATTTCTAGCTTTGACTGCTTTTATCATTATTTTTATATGCAGTTATCTTTTATGGAAAAAAACGAAAGAGGTAAAATAAGATGAAAAAAATTGTTATATTTCTTGCAGTCATCATTGTTCTTTTTGTAGCTGTCGGTTTTTTAACAAAAATGCAAAATGAAGAGAAGGTTTCCGGTGATAATCCATATGAAAAGAATAAACTTCATCCTGAAACAATATCTCAGCTTGATGACCCTAATTATCAAAATATAATCCTTCCTGAGGAATTAGAAAAGAAACTTGATAATAAAGAAGATGTGACTGTGTACTTTTTTAGCCCAACATGTTCCCATTGTCAAAGAACCACACCGGTTGTTGCTCCTTTAGCAAAGGATATGAAATTAGATCTTGTACAATATA
Organism: Bacillus sp. JJ1773; assembly: GCF_036962035.1. Taxonomy (NCBI): domain Bacteria; kingdom Bacillati; phylum Bacillota; class Bacilli; order Caryophanales; family Bacillaceae; genus Bacillus; species Bacillus sp. JJ1773. The sequence goes on along the minus strand of NZ_JBALNX010000038.1, from coordinate 12,068 downwards.
ATTTGCTCGAATTTGAAAATGGCTGGGATAAATATCTGATTACGCAGACACCTACCATCGTCCAATATAAAGATGGAAAAGAAGTTAATCGGATAACAGGATACCAAGACGAAGATGTGTTTAAACAATGGTTTAATGAAAATAGTTTGTAATTATAAAAGCGGAAGTGCCTTCGGAACAATCAAAGTACAATTGTTCCTGCGATGAATATTCGCTGAAGCTTTCCTTTGTGCTCATCCCCGACAAGCACAAGACGAGCCTCACGGAAAGGTGTAATTAACTTTATGGGAGGATTGGCTTGTGACCT
>NZ_JBALNX010000038.1:0-11676 GCF_036962035.1 Bacillus sp. JJ1773 | reverse complement strand
GCACTGGAGCTAGACAGTTCTTAAACTCGAGAAAACTTTCGCTATCATTTCATCTAAAAAAACGCCTGCAATTTTCACATTGCAGGCGTTTTCATGTTATATTAATATTTCATTTGCAGCTTTTGTATAAATACTAAGTACATCATCCTTTATCATTTTGCTGCTGCAAAATTGACTGAAGGAAAATGGGAAGGTTAAACCAAACTCCTGTAGGGTGTATACATTTTTTACAAATAAGCCCTCATATTTCTCATCTAATTGTGGAAGTTCTAGTATAGATATAATGGTTTGCAGACTCGCTATAACCTGATATGCTTCTTTTAATGTTCCAAAGTATTCGAAATGTCTTGTTGTTGTATGTAATACTTGCATGCGCTCAAATTCCTTTATCTCTTCATCAGGAAAATAGAGAGGAAAAACTTTTGAATATAGAGTTTGTATAAGTTCCTTAATTTTCAGCTCTTGTTCATGAGTTGAAGCATATACAACTTTCACATAAATGACCACCTTTAAACATTGTAACCTGTTCGTAATATATATCATTAGAATAGCATATTCAATTCGTTTTTTAGGGTGGTAATTAAACCCAAAGCGTTTCCATTTTTGCATAAATAAAGGAGAGGTCCATGATTAAAGCCAAGAGATTTGGAGAATGGTATGAATTAACATTACCCCGTGATTGGGATGGATTTACTATAGATTATATTCTAAGAAATATTTGGAGAGCACCGAAAAAACAAATACATTTTATGCGTATGGAAAATCAGGTAAAGGTTAACGGTGAATGGATTAACTGGAATTCTCCATTAAAATATATGGATAAATTGCAATTACGAATTTTTGTTGATGAGGATTTTGGCGTGACTCCCTTTAATAAAGATGTGAAAATCCTTTATGAGGATGATCATATACTTGTTCTTAATAAGCCAGCCCATATGGATACTCACCCTAACGAGGATGGGCAGACAAATACACTATCTAATGCAGTTGCCTATCACTTACTATCTCAAGGGGAATATCGGAAAGTGAAGCATGTTCACCGGCTGGACCGCGATACGACTGGAGCGGTGCTTTTTGCCAAGCATCCTCTTGCCGGAAGCATTCTAGATTGGATGCTGGAAGAAAGGATCATAAAACGCACGTATGTGGCCCTCGTTCATGGGTTGTTAAAGACTAAAAAAGGAATCATTAAGGAGCCCATTGGACGTGATCGCCACCATGCAACAAGAAGGCGTGTATCCTCAAGCGGACAACAGGCAATTACACATTTTGAGTTAATTAAAACGTATCCGAAACAAAACCTGTCACTTATTAAATGCCAGCTGGAAACTGGACGTACACATCAAATCCGTGTCCATTTAAGCTATATTGGCCATCCTTTAGCTGGTGACGTTTTATACGGTGGGAAACCCATCTTTGACCGACAAGCATTACATGCTGCTAAACTCGAATTTCCTCACCCCTTTACGATGGAAAAAATCAGCTGCAATGCTCCTTTACCTGAGGAAGAGAACAACAAATCAGTCATGCTGGCAGAGCTGCTGCAAGTTTTGCCCAGTGACCTTACCTAAATGAAAAGGGTCGCCTCTTATGCCAATTATTTGGCATATGAGACGACCCTTCTACTTTTCTTTGTCTTGATTCAGCGCCTAATTACTTCTGCTTTTTTATTAGTCAGTCGTTCTTCTAAAGGCTCGCATAATAAGGCTTAGAAGGAATACGAGCAGCACAGAACCGATTAAGGCTGGAATAATTGGGAAGCCAGCGATATCTGGACCCCAATCACCGAAGATTGCAGACCCTAGCCACGCTCCTACAAATCCTGCAATAATATTACCAAAAACACCGCCTGGAATATCTTTGCCGGCAATCATTCCAGCAACCCAGCCAATGATTCCTCCTATAATTAATGCCCATAAAAAGCTAAACATAATATCACTCCTTGCTGTTTTGATTGTAGTTTTTCTCAGTTTTTTTTCTTTCATTCAAAAAACTAATTTCCATTTTTTAAAAAGTGAACGAAAAGAATTGGTACAAACTTGAAGCCTATATGTAAGTTACCCAGAAATCATCACAATTACACTTTTTTTTTTCTAAAAAACCAAAAGCGATTGCTCTAAGGCAATCGCTCAATCTATATAAACGGCATATGCCGAGATATTAATAACAAATTACCCGCTCAGCATTTGTCCAAAACCTTTGCTTTTTGCAAAAAGTTTATAATCAACTAAACTTCACATACTATGGAAAATAATAAGAAATAATGAATGTTTTTTTACATCAAAAGAATTTATCAACTTTTTTCGACTTAAAACTATCTAATTCACTCATTTTCGTATAAAATTATTTGAGTTTGGATGAAATTTTTTTCTATGGGGGTTATACACATGGTTTTTAAAAAGAAGGACAAATTCAATACGTTGTTAAGCAATATTGCATTGAACGTAAAAGAGGGTGCAATTTACTTTGCAGACTATAAATTGAACAATGTAAGTGATTTGAAAGTTTTTTCAGAAACGATGAAGGAATATGAGTCAAAAGGGGATACATTTGTTCATGAAGTGATCAGGGAATTAAATAATGCCTTTATTACGCCAATTGAGCGTGAAGATATCCTGCACCTTGCAATGAGTTTGGATGATGTAATCGATGGAATTGAACATTGTGCAGCACTATTCGAAATGTACTCCATCACACAGGCAGATGATTATATGCTTAAGTTCGTAGATGCAATTAAAAACTCTGCTTTTGAAATTGAAAAATCAATAGAACTTCTTTCTACGAAAAAATTACTGCAGATTAGAGAACATCTAATCATAATTAAAGATCATGAATCAAAATGTGATGGCGTTCTTCGCCAGTCGATCAAACATCTTTTCTCCGTAGAGAAGGATCCAATCAGAATCATTCAGTACAAAGAGATATACGAAAATATGGAAGATATAGCGGATAGCTGCCAAGCGGTTGCTAACACACTTGAAACCATCATCATGAAAAATGCATAAGGAGCCGTAACAAATGGATGGATTATTTATTTTAACAATCTTAATTGTCATCGGAGCCTTAGCTTTTGACTTCATAAACGGTTTTCATGACACTGCTAACGCAATTGCTACATCTGTGTCAACAAAAGCCCTTAAACCGAGGCATGCAATCATTTTAGCAGCAGTAATGAATTTTGTTGGCGCGATGACTTTTACAGGTGTTGCCAAAACGATTACAAAGGATATCGTTGACCCGTTTACATTGCAAAATGGATCATTAGTTATTCTAGCTGCACTTATCGCAGGGATTTTCTGGAATTTATTAACATGGTATTATGGCATTCCAAGCAGTTCCTCACATGCGCTAATTGGCTCTATTGCCGGTGCGGCCATTGCTGCTTCAGGATTTGCTGCTCTAAATTACCAAGGTTTTATAAAAATTTTACAGGCGCTTATTTTCTCACCACTTATCGCTTTTGTCGTCGGATTTATTGTTTACAGCATTTTTAAAGTTGTATTTAGAAATAACAATTTAACAAAGACCAATCGGAATTTTCGCTTGTTTCAAATTTTTACTGCTGCATTGCAATCCTATACACACGGGACGAATGATGCACAGAAAGCGATGGGAATTATTACAATGGCACTTATCGCCAATAACTATGTCACGACTACAGACATTCCATTCTGGGTTCAGTTCTCCTGTGCCCTTGCAATGGGACTTGGGACATCTGTCGGCGGCTGGAAAATTATTAAAACAGTCGGCGGAAAAATCATGAAAATACGTCCTGTGAATGGCGTAGCAGCCGATATAACAGGTGCCATGATTATTTTCGGGGCTACATTTATTCATTTGCCAGTCAGTACAACACATGTTATCTCGTCTTCTATTTTAGGAGTCGGTTCTGCTCACCGCCTAAAAGGGGTTAAATGGGGAACAGCACAAAGAATGCTTATCACTTGGGTAATTACTTTACCTATTTCTGCAACGATCGCAGGTCTTGTTTACCTTCTTTTAAATGCTATTTTTTAATGGAATGTAAAAATGGGATTTCGATTTTTGCTGGTTTTAAGAGGATAGACTAACTTCCTATCTTCTTAAAACCATTCACTTTTCAAAAAATCAGCAGGCTATAATAGCCTGCCACATTTTAAAAGCTGCCGGGGATGGAATCAATTCTCCAGCCCTTATCGGTTTGGCGAAAAACGATATGAACAGTTTCAGTAACTAAACTATCACCGAGCGGAACTTTTAGATTGTATTCTTTTTCAGAGCCTGCATCCTTTGTGAGAAAAATGGTTGCTCTTTCGTAATCTGCACGTGAACCTCCGTCTGCATTTGGCTGAGCAAGCTTTCCATTATGCAGGACTATGCCTGCTCTTTCCATATATTGATGAATAGCTTCCGCCGAGTATGCGCTTGATAAATATTCGTTCATTTTCTCCTTTGTATCAAGGTCACTGCCCATGTAACGGTAATCCATTTCATTCAATAGAAAGCTTTCAATCAGACCCTCTTCCATTTTTCCTCCGCTTGTCACATACCAGTAATTCTTTACTGCAGTTTGAACCATTTCCAGCAACATTTGTTCTTCCTGACTTTTTAGTTTCTTGTAGTCCGCCCCCGGTCTAATACTGCTAATTATTTGACCTACCTCTGGATCATTAAGAAATTCTTTATTCTTACGAACTCCATAAGTAAGAGTTTTTGTTTCAAAGAGCGGAGATAAACCATAGTCCTCCAAGCTGCTAATCCAATCTTTTTGATGGGCTTCCACGGTAAATAATATTGCCGTTTGCCCATTGTCTAGGACTTTATTTACATTAATCATATATTCACTATTATTTCCTTCTTCACCTTTTATGAAAAGATTTGAAGCCAAAGCTTTCGGGATATTCATCGTGATATCTGCCTCCCGTAAATAAAAGGGAACCGTATCACTGTTTCGGTGTGCTTGCTTTTCTTCTATCTCCATTTTCAGATTTTCAAATTCATCTCTTGAAGGAAAAGTCATTTTCAAATTCATTCCCTTTTCAATTGCTTGAAACGCAAGCTCAGGGTGCCCTTCTTTTAACCTTGCGTCCGCAAGATAATACCAATAATAAGGAGCATTAGGGACATTCATTGCCCTTGCATCATAATAATCAGCTACCTTCGCGAAATAGGCAGGATAGAAGCTTAAATCTGATTGAAATGAAGTGTTATCCCATTTAACAATATCTGTTCTATATACATCTGCCATTTCTCTATTCCATATAGCTAATCTTGCCTGTGAGTCCTTTTTATCCTCTGGAATTAGAACTTCCAATTCGTGGTAGTTTAATTGTGCTAATTTTACTAATCTACCTTGTTGGCTTTGATCCCATGTGAAAATATCCAGTATATTCCCGGCCGATACACCTATTTTCCAGCCTAATAATAGTTCTGGTCTTCCGTCACCTGTAATGTCTGCACTGCTAGCCCAGCTGACTTCATATCCAGTCCCTTTAACCTCCGTTTCCTTTATCCATTCACCTTTTTCTTTCCGTAAAATTAATGCCCCTGATTGTTCTTGTTTTCCAATAGACTGGTAAAGAAAAACGACCTCATTATCTCCGTCTCCATCTAAATCCGCTTGTATAGTAGATTCATTGCCTACTGGCTGACCAGCCGTTGTAAACATCGTTCCGGCAGGTAAGAATTCTTTAGATTTTAATAACAGTGTTTTTTCTATTTCGCTAGCCGCCTCCACATATTGAGGTGCTTGTATTAATGTAACTGGCTCTGGAAGGAAGTTGCATCCCCCTAGAAAAAATGTACTGGCTAAAAGCAAAGCACAAAACCGCAAGTAATATTTCCTCATAATTCTCCCCCTATATTTCCTCCCTACAAAAAGAATACTACAATAAGTAATGGAATTCGTTTCAAATAGGTTAACTAATCATTGCATATACATTAAGAAGATTAGAATACTAATCGACATTAGGGAAGGATATGATGGCGGTTGTTCCTTTGCCGACCTCACTATTAATCTCAAGACTTCCTCCATGGGCATGAATAATTTCGTGGCAAATAGCAAGTCCCAGTCCTGTACCAGACCCACGAAATTTGCCTTTATAAAATTTCTTCGTTATGGCAGGCAGGTCATCAGGTGGTATTCCTTTTCCTGTGTCAGCTATTTCAATGATTGTCATTCCTTCTTTCCGTTCAACATGAATGGTAATGCTGCCATTTTGGGGTGTAAATTTAAGAGCATTATCCAAGATGTTAATCAATACTTGCTTCATCCGGTTTCGATCAAGTTTAACCATTAAGCCTTCAGGCATTGTTAATACCTTTAAATTTACCATCTGCCTCTCTGCACGTGGATGCAGCTGTCCAGCCACTTCCCTTATTAATTTTGATAAATCGGCACTAGCAAAGAGATATTCTACTTTGCCAGTTGATAAACTCGATAAATCAAGCAAATCCCCTAGCATTAAATTTAACCGGTCACTTTCATTTGAAATGATTTCCAGCCCTTCTTTAAACATCGAATCATCAGACAACGAATGTAAAGTAACTGCCCATCCTTTTACAGAGGTTAACGGCGTTCTTAATTCATGTGAAACAGATGCAATAAATTCATTCTTCAGCTTTTCATGCTTTTCAACCTCTCTAGCCATAAAGTTTAATGTGTCAGCCAGCTTGCCGATTTCATCATCTTTTTTCTTCGGTATTCTTGTCGCAAAAAAACCAGCAGCCATTTGCTCTGCCGCCAATGTAATGGTGCTTATTGGTTTTGTAATGGAGACTGCCAGGAAATAGCTAATACATGCTACAAGCAAAATAACAATGATTCCGATTCCAGCTAACATTACTGAATTTTGAATAAAAACAGAATATAGGTTGTCTATAGATGAAATAAACCTGACCGCTCCAATTGGCTCATTTCCCACTAAAATTGGCTGTGTTACTGCTAACAGTTTTTCATCACCGTTATCACCTATCCAATAGCCTGTCGTACCATTTAAACCAGATTTAACATCCTCAAGAGCAGCAAGATTTAATTTCCCCTGGTCATGAGTATTGGCTAGCACAGTCCCATCAGAGTCAATGATTTGCACCTGTGCACCGATGTTAAAATGATATTGACTAAGAAGCTGTTCTGCTTGGTTGGACAATTTACCCGACTCTATATATGGCTCATAAAAAGTTGAGAACATGGATCCCTGATCTCTAAGAGCTTGTTTGACTCCCCCCATGTAATAAGTGTAAAGGGCAGATAGAATAATAGTCTCATAAAGAACAACTGTAAAGATGATTAATAAAAGATAACTCCATACTAGACGCTTCTTAATCCCTTTCTTCATCCCAGCTTTTCGCCTTCCTCAAAGCAATACCCAAATCCCCAGATCGTTTTTAAATATAATGGATTTGAAGGGTCATCTTCAATTTTTTCTCTTAATCTTCTAATATGCACATCAACTGTTTTAGGGTCTCCAAAATAATTTAATCCCCATATCTCATCAAGGAATTCATCTCTTGAAATGGTTTCATTCAACTTTTCAAAGAAATATTTCATTAGTTGAAATTCACGGGGAGTTAACTTTAAAAGCTGTCCCGATTTATAGACTCTTTGTGTTTTAATATCAATTACGTATGGTCCTGCCTCTAATTTTGAACTTTTTGCCGGCTGTTGTATGATTTCTGTTCTTCTTAATACAGTCCTAATTCTAGCTACAAGCTCCAGCGGATTAAAAGGCTTCACAATATAATCATCTGCCCCAAGCTCAAGACCCATTATTTTATCCATATCCTGCCCACGTGCTGAGAGGATAATGATTGGGAGCTGAGGATTCTTTTCCCTTATTGTAGTACATATCTCAAAGCCATCCATGTCAGGAAGCATGAGATCAAGAATAACTAAAGAGGGGTTATACTCTTCAACTAGCTTTAAGGCAAGCTTCCCTTCACCAGCTTCCATTACTTCAAAATTAGATCTTTGTAAATTAAATGCGATTAATTTACGTATGGATTGCTCATCTTCAATAATTAATATTTTTCCATTTGTCGTCATCTTTTTTTCACCCTATATGAATAATTTTCATTTTCCCATCTAAATTAGACGTTAGAATTGGCGACCTGTCACATCTTACCATTATATTTTCCTTCTTATAAAAATTCCCTAAAAACCTTTCCATTTCCTCTTTTATTTGAAATTTCTTCCTGTAGAATAGAGATATAGTTCTTATATAGGGGGGACAGCTTTATGCCTGATTGGTCCTATCACCCTTTGTTTAAGCCATGGCTTTCCCGGCTATCTGGTTCGGCTGGTAGAGAATTCATTCACCGGGGAATGTGTATGATTGCGAGTGTACCAGGCGGAAAACAAGGAATTGAATTTCTAGGCCATATGAAACCTTCTCCCACAATAGGCAAAAGGTTATTTAATTGCATATTTTCAAGCCCACTCGGCTTAAGCGGGAAAATTGACCCGCTATTGTCCGGAACAAAGGCATTTTCTTATCTCGGCTTCGGTTTCATTGAAGTAGGTCCTGTCAGTTTGGATCCTAATGACTCCAAAGAGACAGCAAGATTTGATAATCAAACAGGGACCATTCTTTATCCAAAGCCCCTCGAATCAATAGGGATCGATCAAACCGTGCAAAGGTTAAAGAAACAGAAGGCTACTATCCCACTATTTATTCGATTAAATTTATGCTCCAGTGAAAGTATGGATGAATTAATAAAGCTTTCAAAGCCGTTGACACCATTTGCAGATGCATTTGTGATTGACTTTCTTTCATTACTAAACGCCAGTCAGCATTTAGGACTTCTTGCAAAAGAAAGCAAGAAACCAATTATTCTGGCCATTGCTCACAATAAAATAGGTAGGTTCCTGCCTCACATTCAATCACTAATCAGCTCAAATTTCATAAATGGATTATTAATTGAGGAAGCGAATGAAGATCAGCCTTCGGGCAGGCAAACTATGGAGATAGCCGGTGCCTTAAAGCTTCTTCAAGGTAAGCAAATGGCGGGGATTCCTATTATTATTTCAGGAGGGGTATATGAGCCTGAAGACGCCGTTCTGCTTCATGATTTAGGAGCAGACCTTATCATGCTGACAGAGGGCTATGTCTCTTCTGGCCCTGGTCTTCCAAAAAGAATTAATGAAGCTCTTGCTGATTCTAAAGGAATAGATGACGGAATGGATGTTATACAAGGCTGGAAATGGTATTGGCTGTTTGGGTTTATTATTTTCTGCGGAGGACTTCTTGCACTTATTTTTAGTATGACACGTGTCATTCTTCCGTATGATGAAGCATTTATCCAAATGACAAGAGAGGAATTAATTTCCTTAAATCCGAACATCCTTAAATTTATGGCTCATGATAGGATGACCCTTGCTGGAACGATGATTTCTGGGTCGATTCTTTATATGCAGCTAGCAAAAAACGGAGTGCAATTTGGGTTGCATTGGGCAAGGAAAGCCATTAATATTGCTGCCATTTCAGGTTTTTTAGGAATACTTCTATTTATCGGGTATGGATACTTTGATTGGCTACATGGTTTATTTTGGCTTATCCTGCTTCCATTTTTCATATGGGGTGTTCGTCAAACAAAAGGAGCCATTCATTCTCCAGTTTCAAAAAACCGCAGAAATACCTCGAATTGGAAAAAATCACTATGGGGCCAGCTTTGCTTCGTCATTTTGGGATTTTCATTTGTCATTGGCGGAGTCGTCATCTCGACTATCGGGACTACAAGTATTTTTGTACCGACAGATACTGGGTTTATTTGTATCCCGCCTGAGATTCTTAATGAAATTAATAACCGGCTAATTCCGGTCATTGCCCATGATCGGGCCGGGTTTGGGAGTGCCTTATTTAGTGTCGGGCTGCTTGTACTCATGATGGCGCTTTGGAGCTTTCATGAAGGGGCTAAATGGGTATGGTACTCCTTTCTATTTGGGGGCCTGCCAGCCTTTTCAGCCGGTATCTTAACTCATTTTTTTATCGGTTATACGACCTTTATTCACCTTCTTCCAGCATACTTTGCCTTACTTCTTTATATGGCTGGGCTTATTTTATCAAAAGGGTTTTTATTTGATAGTGAAAATCTGCAAAATGAAAAAAATCGGCAAATGCCTTCGTAGGCACCTGCCGATCTTTTTATGCTTCTGCTTCAATTTTCTCTTCCATATTATTATAAATAGTTGAATCAATTTCACCAGTCATTCGGCTCGTTAGAAGTCCTGATGTCATAGAACCACTTACATTAAGAGCAGTACGCCCCATATCGATTAGCGGCTCAACTGAGATTAAGAGACCCGCTAAAGCAACTGGCAGGTTTAGTGCAGATAAAACTAAGATAGCTGCAAAGGTTGCACCGCCGCCAACTCCAGCAACACCGAAGGAGCTAATCGCTACTACGGCAATAACCGTTGCGATGAATGATGGTGATAATGGATTAATTCCAACTGTTGGCGCAATCATAATTGCAAGCATAGCTGGATAGATACCAGCACATCCATTTTGCCCAATCGAAAGACCAAACGATCCAGAGAAGTTGGCAATTCCATCAGGGACTCCTAGAGACTTTTGTGTTTTTATATTTAATGGAAGGGCACCAGCACTTGAACGTGATGTAAAGGCAAAGGTTAGTACAGGAAATGCCTTTTTCACATACGTTACCGGATTAAGTCCAGCAAATGTCAGCAATAATAAATGAATTAGGAACATAACGAGCAATGCGACGTAGGACGCGAGCACAAACTTACCGAGCTTTAGTATGGCATCAAAATCACTCAAGGCTACCGTCTTTGTCATAATAGCAAGGACACCATATGGAGTTAAGCGTAAAATAATCGTCACAACACGCATGATTACTGCGTAAAATGCATCTACAATTTTCGAGAATAATTCAGCTTGTTCAGGTGCCTTTCTTCTAACACCTAAATAGGCAAACCCAAGAAATGCTGCAAAGATAACAACTGAAATCGTTGAAGTTGGACGTGCACCAGTTAAATCCAAGAATGGATTAGCTGGAAGTAATTCCAAAATTTGTTGAGGGAGATTTTTTCCTTCTAATTCAAGATTTCTTTGCTCCATCACTTCACCGCGGGCTATTTCAGCATCCCCTTGAGTAATCTGAACAGACTCCAAATTAAACCCTAGAGTTGTAGCAATACCTACAGCGGCTGCTACAGCTGTTGTTGCAACTAGCAAGCCAATAATAAGAGTACTAATCTTTCCTATATTATTGCTCAATTTCAGCTTCGTAAAAGCAGTTAATATCGAAATGAATACAAGTGGCATAACAATCATTTGCAGAAACTTTACATAGCCTCCGCCAACAATATTGATCCACGCTGATGATTCAGCAACAACCTCTGAAGTCGGTCCATAAATAAACTGTAAAGCAAAACCAAACACAATCCCTAATCCTAATGCGGTAAAAACACGTTTAGAAAATGATATATGTTTTTTCTGCATATAGAACAGGCCAATAATAATTAATAACATAATAGCAATATTTATGATAACAAGCCCTGTTGTCATTTTATTTCCTCCTAAAATAATAATCTTCAATAATGATAAAACTATATCTCATGTAATCCTATGAGTCAAGTAGGAATTAAAGAACCTTATTTATTTTTATTAATTTACCCTTGACTATTTTTTAAATGCATAATACTTTTTTTATTTGGAGGTTTATTTTACAATT
>NZ_JBALNX010000037.1:0-25126 GCF_036962035.1 Bacillus sp. JJ1773 | reverse complement strand
TTCAGTTTTCAAAGAACTAATGTTGCTGACAAGATAATACTATATCAGTTTATCTTTACAATGTCAAACACTTTTTTAAAATAATTTTTCATCGCGTTTGCGACAGAATTTTATATTAACAATTTCATCTGTATTTGTCAACAGTTAAAACATTATATATAAATTCTTTTTTTATCTCCTCGCCTGGATTTCGTAGCGAGAACCTTATATTACTATTATATTTTCTATGTGTCAACAATTATATTAAAATTATTTTATAAAGAAAAAAAACAATATCTTACATAAGAATTTGAAACTAGACTTATAGCTAACGGTTCCTTCATCTTATATCCAAGAAAGTGTAAATAATTTAAAACCGCTCTCCTTATAAAGAGCGGCATATACTTTTTCACACAATATTTTAATATATTGATATTACTGATCCATTTTTATGGATAACATGCACTTTCTGACCAGATTTCTTCTGATAATCTGAAGCTGTTCCATAGGGCACTTGTAAAACAAGAGGTTTTCCTTGTTCAGTAAATTCTACTGTAAAACTATCAGCAGCTCCAACCACTTCCACTTTAGCAGATTGAACAGACCCAGGAATATTCAGTTTCTGTCCAATTAGAACCATTTCCTTACTAAGCCCATTTGCACCAGCAAGTTCTTTAGCTGTCACCCCAAAGCGTTTAGCTATTCCCCATAACGTATCTCCAGGTACAGCCGTATAGATACTTTCTACATCGCTTTTAGCTTCTAGTGGCAATAAGAGTTTTTCTCCAACAATTATTTTGTCAGAACTCATATTATTTTTCTTTTTCAAATCATTTATAGATATTTCATACTGTTTAGCAAGAGAGTATATCGTATCCCCTTTTTGGACTTTATATGAAACAAAGGCTTCTTCTGTGTGTTGATTAGGTAAAAGAAGGTGTTGGCCTACAGTAATTTTTTCTGTTACTAGACCATTTACTTCCATTAACTGCTCTACACTCACTTGATACTTTTTAGAAAGATTATATAAGTTATCTTTTGGTTTAACTGTATAAGTTGAGCTATATGCTTCTGCTTTGCCGTTTAATAAGATAATAGCTGTAATAGCTCCAGCAGCTGTAGTTATGATCACTTTTTTATTACGAGCTTTTATTCTTTGCTTGCGTACTTCGGCAATTCTCTGCTTTCGTTTAATTGAAATTGTGTTCAATGTTTCTTTTCCCCCATATCTCTCTCTATAATAAATTCGAATTACTCAAGAGTAATTCGAAACATCAGGGGGTTTTTTTGACCGTATTACCAATATTTTTCTCATAACCCATTTTCTTTTCTATAGTAGGTAATTTAGCACACAATATCGAGCTCTATAATTCGAATATGATTACTCGGTTTTATAACTGAAATTTTCCTCTATTAAATAAATTTAAAGGGGGTAAGTGATGTTCTTCTGAATCATCTTTTGTAGATGCTTAACTGTTGGGGTTAAATTAACAAGGAAATAGGATTCTCTTAGCCTTCTTGCTGGATCACTATTTTTCAAGTACCCCGCTCCACCTTGATGAAGCATGCATGCGTGTACGGATTTTAATGTTAGATTTACAGTATCAAGCCTAAGCTGCAATAACTCATTCCATTTCTCAGAAAGGTTATGACTTTCAGCAATTCGGAATGTTTTTTCAGTGATTACATTTAAATTCATTTGCAGTTCATCTGTTTGAATATCTAAATACTGATTGCACCCACCCTGCTTGTTGCAAACCTTTTGAATAGATTTAATCGATGCCTCTGTCACTCCTAATCCCAGAGGAATTTGATATAGAACAAAAGCCGATCGAATATTAAGGATAAATTTATCTGCTTGTTCAGCAATTATCCACTCTTCTCGTATCCTTACATCATTAAACGCACAGGAATAAGTGGCACTTCCGTTTACCCCCAAATACTCTATTTTTTCCTTTAAAGTTAATCCTTCTGCCGAGCACGGGACGAAAGCCATGATTCGTTGGTGTTCATCTACCTCAGCAATAATTCCAAACCAATGGTCTTTTCCTAAGTTAGAAACAGCAGGTAAATTCCCAGAAACGATATAACCATCTTGCGGCTTTTTTGCCTTCAAATGTAAAGACTCAAGACCTGCATAATATTTCATCGGATTTGATAAGCCAGTGCCGCCTAATAATTCCCCGTTTTCAAGACAAGGAAGAATTTCATGTTTTAGAAATGGATTATCAGTGTTTCGGATATAAGTTAAAGAAGCTAAATGACACCATAAATTAAAAGCTGTCGTCATACATACCTTAGCCGTTTCTTTCACCAAATACACTTCTCGTGATAGTCTTTCTCCCTTCGGCAAATCCTTCGAACTAAGGAGTCCCTCTTTGCCAATAGCCTTTAGGAAATCTTCTGGGTAGTAGGCTTCTGAATCTATCTTTCTGACTAGCGGTTTCAGTTGTGTTTGCAGCAAACTTTCAAAATTCATATAAGCAGCCTTCCCCTTTCTTTAGAAAAATCAAGGCAGGAACTTCACCTTTAATACAATTTAATCTTCTTATTAAGAAAACCTCCATAAAGGAGGTTTTCCTTTCATTTTTATGAAAGCTCAGTTATTGTGTCAATTGGAGCTTTAACCGCTTCACGCGCTTTTTTTACTGTTCCTTCATCCGGTGCATCATAAAAGCACAGGCATTTCGTCATATCTTCACATACATAAGTTCTGGAAAAAGAAACCTCTGGAACCTCTGCATAATGAACGGAATTTGTCGTCTTCCTATCTAGATATTGTTCCATAGTCAAATTTTCCGGGAGATTCCACTCGACTAAATAATTTACTTTTTCCTTCTGCTCCTTAACCTTCGCCAATTCCTGACCAACTAGACGCACTGGCTTAATAAGAGAAACTGATATTCCTAGTTCTCTTAAACTATCAGTAATCGCATTTCGGTCTTCACCTTCAAATATGAAGAAAGATCTTGAGAACTCTTTTGAAACTTGAACTTCAATTAAACTCGTATTTTTTCCACTAACTGTTTCCTGTACCTCAGAAACTTTAGCCTCAAAAGCTTCCTTTGTTTTTACTGCCTCATTCAAAATAGATTCAACAAGATATAGAGCCATGTTTTTTCCTCCTCAAGGATATAGTTAAAAAATTTATAATGAGCTGTAAATCACTTAATATTATTAAGTTAGATAAACTTACCTGCTAACTTTCTTACTATGCTATTGGTTCGCCCTTCCCCATTGCTTATCTACCCATTTCTCAAATAAGCCAATTGCCTTATCAAGCAAAAGTCCGCAAACCCCAATAAAAATAATACCGGCCAGCACTAAATCTAAGTTCATTGAATTTCTTGCATCCACTATTAAGTAGCCTAATCCTGACTGAGCTCCCACCATTTCACCAGCAACAAGGAATATCCAGGCAGTTCCTAAGGCAATATGCAAGCCATTTGCTATGAAAGGAAATGCGGCGGGAAGAATAATTTTAATAAGTAAATGCGATTTCCTTATTTCAAAATTCTGAGCAATTTTCAGATAAGTTGGATCCACTTTCCTTACCGCTGAAACGGTT
This sequence comes from Bacillus sp. JJ1773, assembly GCF_036962035.1. Taxonomy (NCBI): domain Bacteria; kingdom Bacillati; phylum Bacillota; class Bacilli; order Caryophanales; family Bacillaceae; genus Bacillus; species Bacillus sp. JJ1773. Next base: position 21,579 of record NZ_JBALNX010000037.1, on the reverse strand, counting down.
GATAGTAAGACAGGGAAGAATGCAGCAATGAAAATAATCACGATGGCTGGAATATCACCAATCCCGAACCACAAAACAATAAAAGGCGACCATGCTATTGGTGAGACTGGCCTTAAAACCTGTACAACTGGATCTAGGATATTCCACAGTGCTAAAACCCTTCCAAAAATCAGCCCCAAAATAACAGCAATAATAACTGCCGATAAATAACCAATTAAAAATCTCATCATGCTTACCTGCAGGTGGACAAAGAATGAACCGTCCTTTATGAGTGACACAATTCCCTCCCACACTTTAAGAGGCGGCGGCAGTAGGGCTTCATCATAATTCCCGATACTAATCGTTAGTTGCCAGGCAGCAATCAGAAGCACAAAACCAACTATGACATTTGAGAGTTTTTTTACACTTCCCATTTCATCACTTCGCCTTATCAAATAATGAATTATCGACAAACTCCTCATAGGAAGGCGGATTTTCTGATAAACCCATTTCTACTAAACTTTTTGTTAATTCATCATAGCTGCTTTTATTTACTCTTAAATCATCGTAAGAAATCCATTGGAATGAAAGATCCATCACCTCTTTATCAACCTTCATATATTTAGAAGAGGCTGTCAGCGTGTGATCATCTTTTTTCTCAGCTAATTCGCCTGCTTTTACATACTCATTGACAAATTCCTGAGCCACTTCATTTTCCTTTTGAATAAAGTCATTTCTTAAAACTAGTGCACAGTCAATTGAATCCTCCCAAATATCAGTATCCTGATAAAGAACCTTTCCTTTCTTAATAGCTACCGAGACTGCTCCAAACGGTTCAGCAACTACATATCCTGAAACTCTCCCTTCCGATAGGGCTGCCGGCATTTCGGCAGGTGGCAATTCAATAGCCTTAACATCTTCATATTTCAGCCCAGCCTGTTTAAGCATTTGATAGAGCAATATATTATGAGTAGAAAACTTATGAGGGATTGCAAAGTTTTTCCCTTTCAAATCCTCAACACTGTTAATATCATTAGCTGCAACTAATACATTTCCATCTCTATGGCCAAGCGCCACAGCTTTCAAATCAATTCCTTGCTCCTTCGCCTTCAAAGCAAGAGTCACAAGAACAGAAGCACCATCTATACGGCCTGTATTAAGGGCATCCATTAACTCCGGCCATGAACCAAACTTAACAAGCTCCAATTTAAAGTTTTTAAACGAATCCTGTTCATTTTCTAAATACAAAGGAACCGCATGAGTAATCGGCAAATAGCCAATTTTCACTACTCGCTTTTCTTCATTCGCGGATTTCCCTGCCGAAGACTGGTTAGACCCACAAGCAGACAAGCTCACCGCGAGCATTGAAATGATCAATAAGGATAAAAGCTTTTTATAACTTTTCATCGTATCCCTCCTCTTTATCTACAGCTATATTTTGATTACTTGCCTAATGCACGCATTGGGCGGTTTCTATCGCAAACTATATTTATTAACAAAACTTATCTAAAAAATATTTAAATATTAAACTCAATTGAAGGTGCAGGGCGGTTAAAATGGAATTCCTCAAATATCGTCCTTCGATATTGCTGAAAGTCCCCATGACTTCGATCTCTAGGCTTTGAAAGAGTTATAGTTAACTCTTTATTTATTTCACCTGGATTAGCTTTCATCATAATCACCCTGTCTGATAAATAGATCGCTTCATCAATATCATGCGTGACAAGGATAATGGTCGTCTTCTCTTGCTCTTGAATTCGAAGAAGCTCATCCTGCAGATAATAGCGATTAAATGTATCTAAGGCACCAAATGGCTCATCCATTAAAATCAATTCTGGCTGGTTGGCAAGAGCTCGTGCTATCGCAACCCTTTGCTGCATTCCCCCTGAAAGCTCATGCGGAAATAGATCAACTTTATCCCCTAAACCGACCAAGTTCAAATATGTGCGTGCTCTCTCTTTCCGCTCCTTAACCTCCATTTTCTCGCCTTCTAACCCAAGCTCTACATTTTTCAAAACAGATCTCCATGGTAAAAGACCATAATTTTGAAAAAGCATAATACATTTTCTATTTGGCTGGGCCACTTGATTTCCATCGATGATAACCTTTCCTTCATCGGGCTTTTCGAATCCACCAATAATATTAAGCAGCGTGCTCTTCCCACATCCGCTTTCTCCCAATATGGTTATCATCTCTCCCCTTTTAATCCCAAAGGTCACACTATTTAAAACATGTACAGTTTGCTCTTTATTCTTAAAGGCTTTGCTCACATTTTCCACTTGAATAAAAATCGGTTCAACCAAGCCCTCTATCCCCCTTAAAAAGACAAAAATCGTCAATTCATTTAATTCCTATATAAATACTATGTTTAGTGATTTTAAGTTATTCTATTACACTTTGTTCAAAATGACAACTTAATTTTTTGAAAGTATAAAATTTTCTTTTATCAATCTTGTATGTTCAAGAAATCAAAATGCACAATATAAAAATGGTTGCCCCGCCAATGACAAAATCATTAATTGGAACAACCATGTGTGATCATTTATTTAATTAACAGGACTTTACGAAAAAGTGGGAGAAGGTAATAGCCAAGACAAACACCCACTGTATTTAATAGAAGGTCGTCAATATCTAAGCTCCCTCTTTTTGATACAAACTGCAGTCCTTCTATTATACTAATCAAACAAATTGTGAAAAATAAAAGCTGTTTAATCGAGGCACTCTTTTTAATAAACCCGTAATACACGCCAAATGGAATAAATAACCCGATATTCGCACCCAAATTATAAAAGGCAATTAGAAAATCAGCATTCCCAAATAAATAAAGGCGAATGGTCATAAAAGGCATCATATTGACCGCACCGTAATTTGTCCCATTTGGCCGGAAAAATAATAGAATTAACAGTCCGATAGTATAGAAAAATATAAGACTACGGAGGACACTTTGTGATACATAGACTCTTTCATTAAGTAACAAGCAAACAATAAATAAAGTTAAGAAAAAAATAACAAACCAAACTATCCCAACTACTAGCGGATGCAAATGGTTTGTTAGTTCAAGCCATACTGGCATAAGAATAAAAAATATGACTTGAGAAATGAAAACACTAAGCAGAATAACTTTTTTCATAATTACCTCTCAGGTGGTTTATTCAACTTCCTTTGGCTGAATGATCTCAACATGTAATGCTTTTGCTTGACCCGGATAGGATTCAGCAATGGCACCCTCAATCCAGATTGCGACCTCTTGATAAACTTGCAATTCTTTCATATTATCGGTTTCATTCAATGTAACCCATACTAACCCCTTCTCATTATCTTCAACTAAAATTCGCCTAGCATCTTTATCGATTTCAAGAATGCTCCCTTTCATATCAGCTTCGCCTTTCACATCACTCTTTTGAGTACAGCCAAATAAGATAAATGAGAATAATAATAGTACAATGTATTTTTTCATTCGTATCCATCTCCTATATGTGAATAGACGTACCGTACAGTTAAAGGTTTCGGCAAAAAAATAAAATGGACGTCTTTTAAAAACGTCCATTTTTTCAACAATAAAGCATTATGTTAATTATAAAGTATACGCCGGTATCATCCATGGGAATACATATGCTTGCAGCATGACTAAAATTCCCATTAATGCGGCTAAAGCTAAACTGTGGAAAAAGACTGCCCGAAATATCGGTCCTACAGCATTTGCGCCTTCGACTCGATTCTCATAACAAGCTGCTGTTGCTACAACTATGCTTTGAGCGTCAATCATTTTCCCCATGACCCCACCGGTTGAGTTGGAGGCTGCGATTAGCACCGGATCTAGTCCTAGCTGGTCAGCAGTAATTCGTTGCATACTCCCAAATAATGCATTCGAAGAGGTGTCACTGCCAGTCAGAAATACCCCAAGCCAACCGAGCATGGCAGCAAAGAACGGATATAACACACCAGTTTTAGTAAAAGCTAATCCTAGGATGGCGTCTAAGCCGGAATATCGCGTTGTAAAACCTAAGCCTAGTACTAACGCTATCGTTATTAATGGGGTTTTCATTCTTTGTGCTGTTCTTACAACAGACTGTTTCCATTGTTCTTTGCTCATTCGGAGGAACAAACCGCTTAGCAATGCGGCAAAAAACACGCCTGTTCCTGCTGCAGATAGCCAGTTTAAGTTATAAAGAGCCGCTTCTGGTATAGATTCCTTTGCAAGTGGCGGACTTCGGAATACGAGCTGATCCAAAAAAGGCACCGGAATACTATAAAATGACTTAAGACCAAAGAAGTTCAAAGAATTCAGGAAGCTCTTCCATTGTGGCAGTCCCCACATGAATACGAAAAGTGTAAGGAATGCCCAAGGAGCCCATGCCTTTGCCACTTGTCCTGAACTATACTTTGTTTCCTGATTTTCTAGGGATTTCATTTCTTCCTCTTCACCAGGCAAATAAAATTTATTTTTTGGCTGCCATACTTTAAGAAGTAGAATTAATGCAAAAATAGCGACAAGACCACCAATAATATCAACTAGCATCGGCCCAACGTAGTTAGAAACAGCAAACTGGGTAATTGCAAAAGTAACACCCGTAACAAGGATTGCTGGCCAGATTTCCATTACCTGCTTCCACTTTCCTTTGTGCATGAAAACCATTGTAGCAATCAGCCAGAATGGCACAATAACGGAGAAGAAAGGCAGTTGGCGCCCAGCCATTGCAGACAAGGCCATTTCAGGAAGTCCAGTCACAGCTGCTAAGGTAATAATCGGCGACCCTACAGCTCCGAAAGCAACAGGGGCCGTGTTAGCGATTAAACAAAGAATTGCTGCTACTATAGGACGAAACCCAAGACCTACCATCAGCGCACCAGCTATGGCTACTGGAGTACCAAAACCAGCCGCCCCTTCGATAAAAGCCCCGAAGGAAAAAGCGATGAGAAGTGTTTGAATGCGTCTGTCTGATGATAAATTTAAAACAGAAAATTTTACAATATCAAATTGACCAGTCACCAATGTAATCGTATACAAAAACATTGCGGCAACTATAATCCAGCCGATCGGCATCATGCCAAAGAAGGATCCATATCCAAAAGCTGCTAATGTTGAAGACACAGGCATGTCTACTAACCATATTGCCATTATAACAGTGACGATCCCAGCAATGAGAGCTGCTTTTGGTGCAGCAATTCCATAATGCCTTCTCCCCAGCTTATCCTTATGAGGATGCAATGCGAGCAAATACAACAAAGTCAATATTGGGATTGCAGCTAATAGTGTAGAAAGAAAGGCATTCCCCATTGGATCATACAGTTGATGAAACTCCAAACTTATCCCCTCCTAATCATATTCATTCGAAGTATATGACGGGTAATCTCCCTTTAGTACAACTAGTCCCAATAATAGTAAAATTATGAATTTATGGAATGTCCACCCATTTGTTCATAACGAATTAATACTTGGGATTGTATATCAGTCAGCAAAAAAAATCCCAATCTCTCAGTTTCATAAGTGAGAAATTAGGATTTAAATAAAGAATATCTGCAGATACTATCCCTAGAGGAATGAATTTTCCCATTTATCCTGTTTCTAAACCGGATCCTTAAAATGCCTATGCGAAAAAAGATTAAAGTAATTTAATTTTAGGCCTTATTAGGATTGTTTTACGCGTTCTAAAATTTTCAATCTTTACAAGTAATAAATTAGCACCTAAATATTATTTTGTCATTTCGACAAAAATCGACATGAATAACAGGAGAAAAACATGGATTTATTTCGTAAAAAATCGATAGGCAATGAACTTTCTAACAATTCACTCAAAAGGGTACTTGGGGCTCTAGATCTAACCATGCTTGGGGTTGGGGCTATAATTGGAACAGGAGTATTCGTTTTGACAGGAGTTGCCGCAGCCAAATATGCTGGCCCTGCCTTAATCCTATCTTTTATTATTGCGGGTTTAGCGTGTGTATTTGCAGCATTATGCTATTCGGAATTTGCCTCGATGATTCCAGCATCCGGGAGTGCTTACACATATAGTTATGTCGCTTTTGGTGAATTACTTGCTTGGATTTTAGGTTGGGATTTAGTTCTCGAATATGGACTCGCCTCCTCCGCGGTGGCAAGTGGATGGTCAGGGTATTTCCAAGGGCTATTAGCAGGATTTGGAATTCATTTACCAACAGCCTTAACTTACGCCTTTGATCCCTCAAAAGGTACAATCATCGATTTACCAGCTGTTATTATCGTCCTTTTAGTTACTTTATTACTTTCTAGAGGAGTAAAAGAATCTGCTAAATTTAATGCCACAATGGTTGTTGTTAAGGTGGCTGTCGTACTTCTATTCATTATTATTGGGGCTTGGTACGTTGAACCGGATAACTGGACTCCGTTTATGCCGTTTGGATTTTCTGGAGTCGTTACTGGAGCGGCAGTTGTCGTGTTCGCCTACTTTGGCTTTGACGCGGTATCTACTGCTGCCGAAGAAGTAAAAAATCCTCAGCGTAATCTTCCAATCGGGATTATTTCATCATTAGCAGTTTGTACAATTTTGTATATCGCCGTCTCTTTAGTTCTTACTGGGATGGTACCGTTTGATTTGCTAAATGTGAAAGATCCAGTAGCTTTTGGATTGCAATATATTAATCAAGATTGGGCAGCAGGTTTTATTTCTCTTGGAGCCATTGTTGGAATTACGACAGTCTTAATCGTCATGATGTTTGGACAATCACGTCTGTTCTATTCAATTAGCAGAGATGGACTTCTGCCAAAAGCTTTGTCTGCTGTTCATCCAAAAACAAAAGTTCCTTTAAAAAGCACTTGGGTAACAGGAATATTGGTTGCCACTCTTGCCGGCCTAGTTCCCCTTGATAAATTAGCTGAACTGACAAGTATAGGTACATTATTTGCTTTCACAGCTGTTTCTCTTGGTGTTGCTGTACTTCGTAAAACGCGACCAGATCTCAAACGTGGATTTAAAACACCCTGGGTACCTGTTATTCCAGCTTTAGCAGTGATCTTTTGTGTTTATTTAATGCTGCAGCTTTCAGCATTTACATGGAAAGGTTTCGCTGTTTGGCTAATTCTCGGTCTTGTCATTTACTTTACGTATGGTTATAGGAAGAGTCACTTAAATCAATAAAGCAGTGACAGGCCCCTTGATAAATGTTGAATTTTGATTATTAAATGTCGAGACTAGTGTATTCTTTAGACAATTTCGGGTGTGACTGACACTGCTACCACTGCAGAATAAGTTGAATATAAGAGTATGAAGTGAACGGATGGCGATTTAAAAATAAATGGAGGATTCTTTTTACGAACGTAGTAGGATACTTCTAAAACTAGAGGTTAAAATAAAGTATTGATGTAAAAAGGTTGAAAATAGAGGATAAAAAATCCTCAAAAATTATTTATTTTCATTTGATTGGTTATCAGGTGTTTGAACAATTTCATTTAACTCTTCTGTGTCACCTTTAGCATTAATGATTTCAAATATTTGATTTAAACCTTCTGATATTTCTTCATCTTCTTTTTTCAATAATATCCCTCCAGTTTGTGATTATTTATAAATTGTCCAATAGCTAAAGGATAATACATCAAAAGATAAAATGACAAAAATGAAGCTAAGTAGATTTTCAACTTAAAAAAGCCGATTCCCTAATAACTTTTTAAGGAATGGGCTTTTTTGATTTTGTCTCACTATACAAACGTGCCAGTCGTATATATCTTTCAGTATTTCTTCTTCAATCAATTGATAGGCCTGAATTGGGTCTTGAAGAAACACCGCGATTAAGGGTGTTAGCACTAGCTTGGATCGTTTTCATCTAAAGATACTGTGATAACTTTTGTATACTCGCCTTTTGCTACTTCACTTGGTGTCGCGTCTTCCATTAGTTCATCTTCCGTGTCGATGCCTTCTGCAATCACTGGAGTTTCCTGCTGAATTTTCCTTTTCACGTTAACACTCCTTGAAAATGATTATTTATAACTTAATTCATTTTAGAGTGTGCCCATCTATCTTGCTTTAATACCCTTGCTCACGGTCTACTAATCCATGTAAAGGCTGTTCATTTATAAATCGCTTTAGATTTGCTGCAAAAAAACTGCAAACTCCATTAACGGTACTCGGTCCTGATAGATGGGATGTAACGTACACATTTGGCATTGACCAGAAGGCATGGTCCTTCGGCAACGGCTCTTTCTCGAATACATCGAGAATGGCGGCACGAAGATGACCTGATTGCATAACGTTAACTAAATCCTCTTCTTTTATCAGTGCTCCTCGGCCAACGTTGACAAGGCAAGCATTCGGCTTCATCGTTAGTAGAAGGTCACGATCTATGATATGATGTGTGGCTTCTGTTAAAGGAAGAATTGTTACCAAATAATCAAGGTCTTTTACAAACTCACCCCAGCTTTCTGGAGTATAGTGGCGGTCCACTAATGAAGCTTGTTTTCCGCTAAAACTTAATCCGTGTACATTCATATCAAAGGCACGAGCTTTACGCACAATTTCAGCCCCAATAGATCCGAGTCCAGCCACCCCGATAGTTTTGTTTGCCAAGGATTCCGAAATGAATGGATCCCATTTCCGTTCCATTTGTGATTTGTTCATACGGGAGACGTCTTTCACGATGTTCAAAAGGTATGTAAAAACATATTCTGAAATGTAAGTTCCGAATTGATCGACGATACGGGTTAATTGGACTCTGTTTGGTATTGTCTTGTCTGCAACCAAATCATTGACCCCTGCCCCCATCGATTGAAACCAGCGTACATTTGATGCAATTGGCTGATTTAGGACTTGAGTGGGAAACTTCCATCCCAAAATAACCTCCGTATCTGGCAAGTACCTTTCCACTTCCTCAAAGGTTGCAGCAGCCTTCACTGAAGAAAATCCAAAATTACGAATGTAGTCAGCATAAGCTTCGGCCTCTGCCTTATCACGGGTAAAAACAAGAATGTTCGGCTGGAATGTCATGATAAATTCCTCCCCTATTAGAAATAGTATTTATTCTTACACTTATTTTACATAGAGTTGTCTAAAAAATATAATTATTTGCAGGAAACAACATGTGCTCATCGAATTTTTAAATTAAAAAGGGGGCTAGATTAAATGAATCAACGTCATGAAGTATTATTTCGACAATTAGAAAGCTATCGAAATGAAATATTGGATGCAGTGGAGAATGTAACAATAGAGGAAGCCGAAGTCATTCCAAAGGGCTATAGCAATAATATTCGCTGGAATCTTGGACATATTTTCCTTGATCAATATCTTTGGATTCAAGCGGTCACGAAGGAAAAAACCGTTGTACCCGATGAATTTAATAAGTGGTTTGGATTCGGTACGTCTCCGGCTGACTTTAGTGCGGAAACTCCTTCTTTGGGAGATTTAAAACGGATGCTTAAATCTCAGCCTGCCGATATAAAAGAGGCATATGGCAATCGTTTAGAGGTTGAGTATAAACCAACCGAATTAGGCATGCAAACAATTGAACAGGTTTTAATTCGAACCATCTTCCATGAAGGAATGCACTTACAAGCCATTATTGATTTAAAAAAGGGCATTAAAGCCATGAAGCAATGAATTGTATGAATAAAGCAGGCAGAAATGACTCTCCTGCTTTATTCTGCCTTGAAGTCACCTGTCAGCAATTCCTTTCCATCCACTTCAATTGGCACCCATCCAACTAAACCGTTCTTTTTTTTTACTAGTGTATAACCAGATACTTTAGCATTGAGCACCTTCACAACTTCACCATATCGGACCGATAAAAATGTAGTGCTTAAATCATTTTTACAGCACACACCCTCATCATTTTCAACTAAATACTCATTTTTCACCCATTGCTCAACCCCAAGTTTAATATTCCTGCAAAGTGTAAAGTAAGGTTCTCTGTGAATAATACTCATTTCATAATTGGGATAGGTGACTGTTCCGACACGACCTGTCTGATCTAAGTAGTCTTTTTTAACTTTCCTTTTCTCATGAAGCTCGTCAACAAACTCGAACGAAAATTGATTATTCTCGAAAATAAGGGCATTCAGTTGTCCATCCCTTTTAATCTGATTGCCACCATCAATGGCAATGATTTTTTTCTCAAAATCAATCATTGGATTGTTAGAGCTCTCGGAATGAAAACGATAATTAACGACTGGCCAATGTCCGACTATGACGGTTTTCTTAGCCTGATGTCCTCTATCAAAAAAAGAATCGACAGATAAAGCGAAGTTTTCATCTGTTTCTTTCCAATCGGCCCGGTCCTCAATACCAGCATGGATCAAAATGAAGTTCTCTGTTTCAATAGCCACAGGCAAAGATTCCAGCCAGTTCAGTTCTTCTTCAAAATGAGTTTCATAATATTGAGCAAGCTGCTGAATTTGATTAAAATGCATTAAAGACTGTTTCCCCTGCTCCAGCATTTCATTTAGGATAGAATTTTTTCTTGCCTTCATATAGTTGAGAATTTTTTCATTCCCCATAAATACATAACGGTGTAAAATATCGCAGTTCCCTTTCGTGACAAAAACATTCGAGGATTGCTCAGTCATCTCCTTTACATAGCGAACGATCTCTAAACTGTTTTCTCCTTTTTCACAAAGGTCTCCATTTATAAAGAGGTAATCGTCTTTATCGTAATGAACCTTTTCTAACAGCCTTTTAAATAACAAAAGATTTGCGTGTATATCTGAAATAATAATAGCTCTTCGGTTTGGGTCTAAGTTTAGATTGATAACATTTAACATTTGAATCTCCTCTTATCTGAGTGCCTGTTTATACATTTAATAAAGAGTACACATTCGTATCGTAGGGAACTCCATTTTGATACATATAATTTCTTAATACGCCCTCTTTTTTAAATCCCAGCTTTGTCAGAAGTGCATTTGATGCGTCATTTTCGATAAAAACAACTGCTCCAATTCGTGTTAATCCAAGTTCATTAAAGCCAAATGATACAATTTTGGAAACCACTTCAGCCGCATAACCCTTGCGCCAATGATTGGGATGGATCTCGTAGCCAATCTCAGCCCTCTTATGTTTAGGTGACCAGAGATTAAACCCGATTGTGCCAATGATTTCTTCTCCCCCGCCCTTTACCTGAATTCCCCATCTAATCCCACGTTTTTCATTGAAATTTTGTTCAAAAATTCGGATAAACTCTTTAGCCTGATCCATGCTTGTTAAAGTATCTTGTCCATAGAAACGTGTGACATCAGGATTGGAAAAACAATTGAAAACACCTTGTGTATCTTCTTCAACAAGTTCTCTTAGTAACAATCTTTCTGTTTCTAGTATTGGAAACATTCTCTCACTCCATTTGTGTATGTAGAGTTTATATTCTGGAAACTACCTACTTTTTCCTTTATCTCAATCCTTACTTTATAATCCTTATATAATGCAACCGATCATTTTTAAACGAAATAACAATATTTATTAATAATTATCGAACGAAACTTCAATATCTTACCAATATATAGTAGAAAACAATAAGGAGGTGTTCATTTGAATGACAGACCCTAATTATCATCATCCATTAATCGAACGGATTCTATCGGATGATAAGCAAGCGTACAACGAGCTTTATGAAAGAACAATCCCTGATATATATAAAACGACTCGTTTCCTTATTGAGGACAAAGCTGATGTAGATGATTTGGTTCAGGAAATTTACATACAGCTCTTCAAATCTTTGAAAAAATATGATACCAACAGGCCATTTAAATCTTGGTATATGGGGATTGTCATGAAACAAATTCAGTCCTATCGACGAAAAAGATGGATGCATGTGAGGATTATTAAAAAGGCAGAAGCATTAAAACAGCCGGCAGTCTTAGATTTTTCAAATGAAGTTGTTAATAAATTAACCAATCAGGAGCTTGTTGAATTAGTTACTCAGCTGCCTTATAAGTTGCAACAGGTGATTATACTTCGTTATTTAAACGATTTTTCTCAAGACGAGGTTGCAAGAATTTTAGAGATTCCGCTTGGAACGGTGAAGTCACGAATTAATGCGGCATTAAATAAATTGCGTGCCAATGAGAAAGGAAAAAAACTTTTAGAGAATGCGAGGAATGTTTATGAATATTGAAAATCAGTTAAGAGAGTCTCTACAAGAAAAAGGCAATTCATTTATGCCCCCACCAGAATTAAAAACAAAAATCATAAGCAACATCGAAACTGCAAACGGAAAATTGAGAAAACGTTTGGCTGCAGGCATTTTAGCAGCAACCTTGCTCATCCCGACCGGAGTTTTTGCTTCCCAATCCTTTTTAGCTGATGACATTTACGGTTCCTTCGAAAACTTAAAGAAGCATATCTTTAAGGCCACTATGGATGGATACATGCTTTTAAGTGCGAAGTTATCACAGGCTAAAGGTGAACTAAGCACAGAAGAATACAATGAATTTAAGGAATTGCTAAATGTGGTGACGTCATCGAAATTACAATATGGCGATCCATATGGAAATATAGATTATTCTCAATTACCTTCAGAAGAGGCAGATCAAATCAAACAGGCATTAATGGGCGTTCAGCCTTTCTTCGATAAACTAAATGGACTAAAATCAAGTAAAGAAATCTTATCCTCTGAGGAGTATACAGCCTATATTGAAGCACTTATGACCTATGAGGAAGTGTTAGTGAAAAGTAATATCGATCCGAGTGAAGGACCAATCGATAACGAAATGATCCCTTCCGATCTTCAAGCAGAGTTTATTAAAGCGAAGGATTTTATGAGCTACGTAGATAAAAAGCAATTTCAGTGAAACAAAAAGCGGGAGAATACTCCTGCTTTTTGTGTTTAAGTGGATTAGCGCAAGATGGAACATTTCTGTGATGTTATGGATACATCTTGGATTTGATTAATATATTTACTTTACATCCAATAAAATTTTTCCCGTGCTTTGCCTGCTTTCAATTAGCTTGTGAGCTTGTACTGCTTGTTCTAAAGGAAAACGATGACTTATTTCAAATTTTAGTTTTCCCTCGCTTATGTATTGTAAAACTTGTTTAGCAGTATGCTGCAACGATTCTGGCCGGAGCCTTCTCGTTGTGCCTAAACTGAATCCGAGTACTGATCGGCAACTTGCATGCAAATCACTTGTATTAAATATGCCTGCAGTTCCGCTAGAGTTACCAAATTGAACCAACCGGCCATACGGTGCTAAACAGAGTAGACTTTTTTCAGTGACCACCCCTGCAACAGAATCTAAAACAATATTAACCCCCTGCCCATCTGTAATCTCATTTACCCGGTCTGCAAAGTTTTCTTTGTCATAACTAATGACATGATCTGCACCTGCCTTAATAGCAACCGATGCTTTCTTTTCATCTCCAACTGTTCCAATTACTTTGCTTGCACCTAAAAGCTTTGCCATTTGAATAGCCGTTGTTCCAACCCCGCCAGCCGCCGAATGGATAAGTACTGTTTCCCCTTGTTCAATTTTTGCTATATCCTGAAGCATTTTATAGGAAAGAAAAGAAACAATTGGACAAGCAGCCGCCGTGTCAAAATCTATGTTATCTGGGATTTTATATGTAAGTATTTCCTCTGAAACCACATATTCTGAATACGACCCTTTTGATGGAAAAGTAATAACTCGCTGTCCAACCCGCAAATTCTGAACCTCAGATCCTGTTTCAACAATGACACCGGCCGCATCTAGCCCCGGAATAAATGGTGATTTCCAGCTCCCCTTTTTTCCATATCTCGCCTTTACATCCGCATAGTTCACACTTGTTTTTTCTACTTCTATTAATACTTGAGTTGGCTTAATACGAGGAATATCAGTATCTACATATTTCATTACTTCAGGATTACCAAATTCAGTTATAACGATGGCTTTCAAATGGATTCCCCCTTTTTTATTGTTGAAGTTTCGACACATTCAAATCCTTCATATAACCTTCTAGAATTATTAAAATATTCCATTCAAAAATGTAAACTCCTCTTTTTATCCTAATATTTCAAGGTCATACACATTAAAAATATTAGAATCTTCATTCAAATATTGACCTCCCAAGCACATTCATGGTATACTTAATTTGTATAAAAATGTAAACTCAAAGGAGTTTGTTTTATGAGTGTGAATGTTCTTAACTAACCGTTATTTTCATACGGCCTTGAAGAAAGCAAAAAACCAGTCAAATTACTGGTTTATTAAGTGTACGCTTTTTTGAGGGATGTTAAGAACACGCATCATAGCATAGAAGATTTGGTGAACCCGCTATGGCATGTTTTGTCATAGCTTTTTTGTGTGCAAAAATAGGAAAAACGAGGGCATTCCTTCCCTATTTATAGTGCTGCGCGCAATTTTAGTTTGCCATTGCATGTTTCCATTTCTTCTTACCGTCATGAGCGATTTTGTTCATGGCGGTTTTTTTTATGCAGTTTAATTGGTTTAAATAAATGATCATAATAGGAGGATTCAAAATGAATCAGCAAACCATTGATGTATTAGGGTATCAAGAAATTCTAAACGAAATCGCAAGTTTTGCGAAAACGAATCGGGGGAAGAACACCCTTCAAGCATTACGTCCATTGCCAGATAAACGGCGAATGGAGTTATCATTAAAAGAGATCGCTGAAGCAGAGGAAATTATCAAAATTAGCAGCAGTGTCCCTATTCATACTCTGGATGAAATGGATCACTATCTAACACAGGCACGAAAAGGAATTTATATTCGTGCTGATCAGTTTACGTACGTTCTTTCATTCCTGCAGCATTGCTCGAAGCTAAAACAATTCATGAAGGATAAGCACTATGCAGCTCCGAATGTAAGTTTATATGCGGAATCGATTGGTGAGGTGCGGGAGCTAGAGGAGGAAATTAACCGTTGCATCCGTCATGGGCAGGTTGATCAGCATGCTTCAAGCGATTTAGCTTATTTAAGAAGACAGCTTTCGATCCAAACAGATAAGCTGAAGGAGAAAGCCCAGCAGCTCGTAAAATCAAAGAGGTATGCAGCATATCTGCAGGATACGTTACTCGTTGAAAGGAATACCCGGATTGCCATCTCTGTGAAAAGACAGTATCGCTCCAAAGTGCAAGGAACCGTTCTTGATTCTTCCGCATCAGGCTCAACCTTATATATGGAGCCTTCTGAATTAGGTTCTATTCAAGAAGAAATTGAGCTTTTGCGTATGGCTGAAGAGCAGGAAACGGAAAGGATTTTATATGAATTAACGGAAAAGGTGCTTCAGCATGAGCATATAATCAAAATTGCTATCGAAACGATGCATCATTATGATGTCCTATTTGCAAAGGCAGCGTATAGCCGAAAAACAGGCTGTTCGAATCCTATATTAAATGAAGATTATGTAATCAACCTAAAAGAAGCTCGGCATCCGATGCTTGGCGACAAAGCTGTTCCACTTTCCATTCAATTTGGTGAAGAGCATCGCGCTTTAGTCATAACCGGGCCGAATACCGGTGGAAAGACGGTTACCTTGAAAACAGTTGGTCTGCTCACCATGATGGCACAAACAGGTTTGCCGATACCAGCTAATCCTGGAAGCGAGATTGCTATATTTCAGCATATTTTCGTTGATATTGGAGATGGGCAAAGCATTGAACAGAACTTAAGCACATTCAGTTCAAGGCTTGTAAATATTATTGATATCCTGCGAGTCACAAATGACCGCTCACTTGTCCTTCTTGATGAATTGGGTTCAGGGACAGACCCAAGTGAGGGTATGGCATTGGCTATTGTGATTCTCGAGCAGCTTTACCAAAAGGGTGCTACTTTATTTGCCACTACCCACTACAATGAAATGAAGGAATTTGCGGAAAAAACAAGCGGATTTCTGAATGGGATGATGGAATTTGATATTGAAACATTGCGGCCAACCTATAGGCTTCTTCTTGGACAAAGCGGAAACAGCCAGGCTTTCGACATCGCGATCAAGCTTGGCATGCACCCAGAATTGATCGAAAAGGCTCATCAAATTACTTATAAAAATAATCGAAGCTATCGCGATGAATTAGATGCAGCTATTTTAAAAGGGCCAGGCTACCAGAAGCAAATTGCCATTAATAAATATGCGAGAAGGACTGCAAAAAAACCATCCCTTGATTCAAGTACGGAAAGCTTTACCCTATTTGAACAAGGAGATAATGTTTTATTAACGGAAACAAATGAGATGGGAATCATATATAAAGGACCAGATTCGAAAGGTGATTATGTTGTTCAAATACAGGGAGAAAAGCGGACAATTAATCATAAACGGTTAAAGCTTTATATAAAAGGAAGTGAATTGTATCCCGAAAACTATGACTTCGATATCATTTTCAAGACAAAGGAATATCGGAAAATCAATAAGGAGCAAAAGAGAAAGCATGTAGAGGGTGTTTGGTTAGATAGTGAGGATTGATTTTTGGGGGAAAGAAAAGATGTAAGCTGAAAAAGACGTTCATCAAGTAAGTTTTACTTAATGAACGTCTTTTTCCCTGCTGCTTTATTCCCCTATTTATTATCTCTGCGATACAAATCCCTAGTCTTGTAGCCAGCAGCAAGGATCACTTTCATTTCATCGCGCCGTTTCGCTTTTGTTGCCTCTTGTTTGGCACTATACACATAACGGGCCCAATCCTTTCGATACCCTGGTGTTAGCGATTGATAGATTTCAAGCAAATCTGGCGTCTCCTGCAAGTCTTTCTCCACATTTGGAATCATCTCGATATAGTCATCCACACATTGGCTTGGTCTAGTAGAAGTGCTTTTTTTACTTTTAGCATCCATTTTAAGGCCCACAACTGTAAAGACATCATCCAGTCCTACCATACGGGCAAATTTAAGATTGCTTGCACCGATGTATCCATCCTCATCCGCACCTAACCCGCCTAATAAATGATCGCGGTGAATAAAGGTAGGGTAAACTTTATTCCCCTTCTTGGGGTAAGCCAAAAAGATATATCCATTTTCCGTTAAATCATTTTTCTCAATCACCCTGTCTACAAGGCCCTTTAAAGACTCCATATCTAACACGAAGGCAAAAATAAGATCATACGGACTATTCGTCAGTTCTGTATCATAATCTGTTAATTCTGCTAGATAATCTGTACCCTCAGGCATTCCCAAAACCGCAGCTTTTTTATATTTTGTTAGATTTAGTTTTTCAACAATTGATTTAGCCAATATGATCCACCCGCTTCTATTTCTACTTTATCCTGAATCAAATACCTATTATTGCTCCCAAACATACATTAAAATACGGTTCACAATCACTATTATCCCATAAAACCAAGCTAATTGAACCTTTCCTAGATTAATTAGCAGTGCGGCAGGCAAAATAAAGATGCATATTTCTAACAATAAATGAGAGAGTCCCGAAAGCTGAAAAGTTGCTTTTGGCGATCCAAATAAACCCCACACAACCGCAATCATAAAAGGAATTCCAGCTGCAAGCCCCCACCTCATAATGGCAGTCATCCCCATTTTATACCCCCAATATCCATAAACAGACAGACCAATAAGCTCCAGCAGAAAACGAAGGATGACGTTTACTACCTTAAAACTCTCTAAAAGCATCACCATTCACCTTCTCATTTTCATAAGAATGAAGACCCTTAATGAATGTATTTATGAGAATTGACAAACTTTTATCCGTATCATAGGGCAGCCCAAAGCCACCCACTTGTTCAATCGAGGCAAAACCATGCAAAATACTTCTGAACCCCCTGACCATATGAATAGCTTGTTCTTCATCCAGGTTATACACCTGCAATACTTGAACAGTAAGACGGACAATGGACTCCTGCGCTTCCAGTAATTCCTTATCTTCCGGATCAGGATATCTCGAAGTTGCCTCATACAGGCCAGGATGATTTCTTACAAACTGAATATATGCCCCGCTAAGGACTCGAATAGCCTCGTCACCAGAACGCCCTACAGCTTCTTGAAGCATCATCTCATAAAGCTTTCTCGTTCCATGAATAGCTAGCTTTTGTTTCAATTCATTTAACCCGTTCACATGGTTGTATAAGGATGGCGGCCGAATTTGCAGTTCTTCAGCAAGAACACCAAGAGAAAGCTGGTCTAAACCATGTTCATCAATTATTTTTGTAGCTTTAAGTAAAATTACAGCTAAATCTATTTTCATACGACGTGTCATCTTCATTACCTCTATTCTCTTGCGCTTATTTCATTTCTGCTTGATCAATAGCTTTTTTCATCAACTCAATTGGATTATTAATCATTTTCCCATGTCCAGCAGCAAGCAAACTCGGTTGACACCCTACTAATTTTCTAGCACTTATAAGCGAGGTTTCTTTATCCCAAGTGGCTAATGCTGGGAAAGGAAATAATGGCTTTACTGTGCCAGAAACAGCGATCCCACCTCTAGTTTGGAATGCATCCCCAACAATTAAACTTCGATTCCTCGTATCTAGAAGAGAGATAGAACCTGGTGTGTGGCCGGGAGAATGAATAACCTCTAACGAACCAATCCGTTCTCCTTCATGAAGCAAAATATCTGGGCCGGTTTTAATATTTTTTGGAACTCCTCCTCGTATCGGGGTGTTTTTTTCATTTGGGATTAGTTTCGTATCTCCTTTTAGTAGGCGTGAATCCCTAGAAGAAATGCTTACTTGTACTTCTGGCAAATTCTCTTTTAGTATGTCTAATGCGCCTACATGGTCACCATGGGCATGAGTAATTATGATATTGGTGATCGGCTTTCCAATCGTCTTTGCCGCCTGGATGATGCTTTTTGCACTATATGGCAGAGCAGCATCAATAAGGGTGAGACTATTCTCCTCTTCCACTAAATAACAATTCACAGGGAACAGCCGTGGCATAAAAGCTAATTGATAAACAGAATGCATTTTTGTTATTTTCATATTTTCGTATCCTCTCAAGGTAACTAATTATATTATCATTTTAACTAATCAGATTAGTTAAATGCAATATTATTGTTAAAAATCTTTGAAAAGACGACATCCACTTAGCGAATGTCGTCTTTATCAAAATAGTACTATGTCATTTTTCTCGCTTCCCCCTCCAATGACAGCCCTTTTCCACACAAATAAAGATGGACGAATCCATATAGAGAGGAAAGAAGCATTAAACCGCCGGACAGAATATAAACGAGCCGGACGCCAATCAGGTCAGTCAAAGCCCCAATGCCAATAATTGAAAAAATGAAGATCAATTGTACCAATGTAGCTTTAGCAGCAAGAATCCGAGTAAGCGTCTTTTCGTCTGTACTATTTTGGAACATCGTTTCTTGCGCCAAATCTCTAACTTGAAAGGAAGGACCCATTAAAATGACTAAAAGCACAGCAAGATATGCATGGCCTACGAAGCCATATGAAAAGGTCAATAAACCAAAAGCAGCTGAACCGATCAACATGAGTATCGTTAAGCGACCCTTTAAGAATTTTGAAAATCGGAAAACAAGAAACCCGCCTAAAATCGCTCCAAAATAATAGCCGCCATTGATATAGCCCCACCAGGCTTCTCCTTTTCCGAGTGCCTCTTTTGCAAAAGTGAGCGTGACAGCTCCTATCCAGATAGATCCGACCAATGTTTCCATTACATCCATGATCACGATGACCCGCAATCCTTCGTGCTGGAAAAGGTACTTCCATCCAGAGGTTAATCTGCTAATCATCCCTTCTGAGGTGACTACGCTGGTTGACCGGTTCATTTTTATAAAAAATAAGCTGACTACGGAAACCGCTAGAAAACAGATAGTAATCACAAGAGTGGTATGTTTTCCAAGGAATGCAAGCAGCACCCCGCCAAAGGTCCAGCCAGAAAATAAAAAGGTTTGATCCACACTTGATAATAGACTATTTGCTTTAACCCTAGAATGCTCAGGAACAACAGCCTTAACAATCGTGCTTTTAACAGGAGCAAAAAATCCATTAAAAAACGAGATGACTGCTAATAAACTAAAGATAAATATAATAATAACCGTATCAAGCGGTTGTTGAAAAAGAATAAACAGTACAGATAACAGCAGCACTTGTGCAATCTGAGAAAATATCAACAACTGATTCAGCTGAAATCGATCCGATACGGAGGGCAAAAATACTCCGCTTACCATTCGGGATAATACACTTATTAATGTGACCATCGCCGATATTGTGGTCGAGCCGGTTTCATTGTAAAGATGCAGCACAACGACCATTGTATATAAAGCAAACCCCAAATTCATGGAGGTTTGACTGATTAATAGAGCGTAAAATGAACGATTCAACTCTAATCCTCCGATGACATTGAAAAAGCTTTTTTGATTACTTTTGTGTTTTCTTCATCCAAGGTTCCATAACCTTCTTTTTCATTATTACTGATAATGGTGGAAGTTTCATTAGGATTAAACCAAATTCTATATTCGTAAAGCCTTTCCGGCATATTCTTATCAAAAGTGTAGAATAAGGTAGCCAATACATCCTCTTTCCTCGACATTTCAGCTTTTGTGTTAGGTTCCCATTTCACTTTTTCAAAAGAATTCCTTAGTAGATTTATCGTTTCTTTTTCTGAAATAATGATTTCCTCTTCGTGCATTCCTTCTTCATTCACTTTTTGAACATCAATTCTTGTTAATTGTTCTTCTTGTCCAGAACAACTTGTGAGCATGATGAGAAAAAAAATCGACAAACTTTTTAGTTTTTTCATTGTATTTATCCCTCCTTACATTTAGACGGGAGTTTTAGAAAATGGTTCCACTTTTCAAAATCAGATTAAAGGTTGACTGGTCATCATTATTACGAGATTGAAAATATTGTAAAAATTCACCAAAATGGATATTGATGATAAATGGAAAGACCCTATTTAAAAGTTTAATAATCTTAAGGAGGATATTAATTGGAAAAAAATTATCAGCCTAAGCATATTTTTTTGGCCATCGGAATATGTATTGCTGTTTCATCTCCATTTCTCCTCATCTTTGCCCCGCAGACAATAGCAGATAGTGTATATTACACGAAAGGAATTTACCAGGTTGTTTTTGTACCCGGAGAAAATTACATTGTATATGGGATCGGGTTGTTTTTATTAGTTATTGCTGCAATGATTATTTCCATATTCGATATCCGAAAGTTTTCGATTATATTAAGCATCGCATTTGTCTGCTTGAGTGTCATTCCCTTTTGGACGGCATCCCAATCTTTTAAATTAATTTCAGAGGATGGCCTATCATACAGAACTCTCTTTTCTAAACAGGACCTTTCCTATACATGGAGCGAAGTGGAAAAAGTGATTTATTATAAGGGCGAGAAAGGGAATTTTCCTGAATATGAATTCTTATTTATAGACGGGAATCAATTGAAGTTTAAGGCAAATGAATATTTCCAAATGGTCGTCCCTCTAGTAACTGACCGGTTAAAAGAAGTAAATGTAAGTATTGAGAGAGACGAATAAGAACCTCTACTTAGACTTTCGAGATCTATGCAGAGGTTCTTACTAATTAGAAAGACTAAAGGACATTGTTAATCCAGTTGATAAGTTGCTTAACCTTTTTACTTTGCTCGGACTTTTCAAACCCATTTCTCGGTGAATTGTCCGTCCAGACTCTCTGCTTGGACTTTTCAAACTCATTTCTCGATGAAATGTCCGTCCAGACTCTCTGCTCGGACTTTTCAAACCCATTTCTTGGTGAAATGTCCATCCAGACTCT
>NZ_JBALNX010000036.1:14248-23713 GCF_036962035.1 Bacillus sp. JJ1773 | reverse complement strand
AGCAAAAAGCTGCCGCTGCTGCAAAGGCAAAAGCCGCCGCCGCCGCCAAAGCAAAAGCCGCTGCACTGGCGAAGCAATCGGGAGAAGCACCAGCCGGTGACGATGAGAAGGCAAAAGCGATTGCAGCCGCGAAGGCAAAGGCAGCCGCAGCCGCCAAAGCGAAGGCAGCAGCAGGAGCTGGTAGTGGAGCCGGTGATGATGAGAAAGCGAAGGCGATTGCCGCTGCGAAAGCAAAAGCTGCAGCAGCCGCAGCCGCGAAGGCAAAAGCTGGTGGAAAAGCCGCAGCTGAACCTGCAGAGGAAAAGAAACCGTCACCAAATCAGCCTTATCTCGATAAGTATGTGAAGGTTATCGGAGACCACCTCGGACAAGATGTGCTGGAAGATTACTATATCAATAGTTTATCCAAAGATGTTCCGACCTTAGTGGCGAAGAAAGAATCCTACTACAAGCTTGCTGAATTTCTTAAATACAATGAGCAGCTAGGATTTGATTACTTATCTGAAATTCATGGGACAGATTTTGAAACACATATGGAAGTTTATGTTCACTTATATTCATATAAAAATAGACAGTCAGTTGCGCTAAAAGTAAAGATTGATCGTGATGAACCAACCATTGAGTCACTGGTGCCATTATGGGCAGGGGCAAATTGGCCTGAATGTGAAGCCTATGATCTATTAGGCATTAAATTTACAGGTCACCCGAATCTGTATCGGATTCTCCTTGGAGATGAATGGATTGGCCATCCGTTAAGAAAAGACTACGAACCGTATGATGTGGAGGTGTAACCAGTGATTCGTACTGAAGAAATGGTCTTAAATGTGGGTCCTCAGCATCCAAGTACGCACGGTGTATTTCGTCTCGTTGTCAAAATTGATGGGGAAATCATAAAAGAAGCGAAGCCAGTCATCGGTTATTTGCACCGTGGAACGGAGAAGTTGGCTGAAGATCTCCAATATACACAGATTATCCCGTATACAGACCGGATGGATTATCTTTCAGCAATGACCAATAACTATGTAATCTGCCACGCAGTTGAAACAATGATGGGCATCGAGGTTCCTGAACGGGCTGAATACCTTCGTGTCATTGCGATGGAGCTTGGAAGGGTTGCCAGTCACTTAGTTTCATGGGGTACTTTTTTACTGGACCTTGGGGCAACAAGTCCCTTCATATATGCATTCCGGGAAAGGGAAATGATCATTAATATGCTGAACGAGCTTTCGGGCGCGCGCTTAACTTTTAACTACATGCGTGTAGGCGGCGTGAAATGGGACGCACCAGAGGGCTGGGTTGAGAAGGTAAAAGAATTTATTCCTTATATGCGTGAGCAGCTGGTCGGTTATCATCAGCTTGTGACGGGAAATGAAATTTTCATGAACCGAGTGAAGGGTGTAGGCGTTTATACGAAAGAAGATGCCATCCATTATTCATTAAGCGGACCGACACTTCGCTGTACCGGAGTAAAATGGGATCTTCGTAAGGATGAGCCTTATTCCATTTATGACCGCTTTGATTTTAATGTGGTTACTCGAGAAGAAGGGGATGCATGGGCACGCTATCATGTTCGATTAGAAGAGATTGAAGAGTCGCTCAAAATTCTTGAACAGGCGTGTGAACAATTCCCGGCAGAGGGAGAAATCATGGCTAAGGTCCCTAAGATTATTAAGGCGCCAAAAGGAGAAGCATTTGTTAGAATCGAATCTCCACGCGGAGAAATTGGCTGCTATATTTACAGTGACGGGAAGAAAGAACCGTATCGCTTAAAGTTCAGAAGACCGTCCTTCTATAATCTGCAAATTCTCCCTAAGCTGCTTGAAGGCGAAAACATGGCGAACATGATTGTAATTTTAGGAGGAATTGATATTGTCCTCGGGGAGGTGGACGGTTAATGATAGAAGAACTATTGCACTCTAGTCCCGGATTATTAAATTTCGGTATTTTCTTCTTATTAGCCGCCGTTTTACTATTAGTGGTTTTAGGCTTCGTCACCTATTGTATATTAGCAGAGCGTAAAGTAATGGGATATATGCAAATGCGCCATGGTCCTAACCAAGTCGGCGGACGCTGGGGGTTATTACAAACAGTTGCTGACGTTCTTAAACTTCTTTTAAAAGAAGACATTATTCCTAAGCTTGCGGACCGTCCGTTATTTATCTTAGCTCCTGTCATTGCGTTTGCGCCAGCCTTCATGGTGCTCGCAACGATTCCTTTTACAGACAAGTTTCAATTTGCTGATATCGGAGTGGGCCTGCTTTACTATATCGCCGTTTCCGGTATCACTACAGTAGGAATTGTAACAGGAGCATGGGCTTCAAACAATAAATATGCTCTCCTTGGAGGAATGCGTGCAGCGGCACAGATGATTTCCTATGAAATCCCGCTCGTTATGTCTGTTGTCGGCGTCATCCTTCTATCAGGAAGCTTAAATTTAAATGATATCGTAGATGCACAAAGAAATGGCTGGTTCATCGTCTGGCAGCCAATCGCCTTTATCGTTTTCTTCATTGCATCTGTTGCCGAATTAAATCGTGTACCATTTGACTTGCCAGAATCAGAATCTGAGCTCGTTGCCGGGTTCCATGTCGAATATTCCGGCTTCCGCTGGGCATTTTTCATGCTAGCAGAATATGTGTACCTATTTGCGATGGCTGCTCTGACAACTGTGTTGTTCTTAGGCGGATGGCTGCCGCTTCCGTTCTTAGGATTTATCCCGGGTGCAGTATGGTTCGCACTTAAATTCACATTGGTTATCTTCATACTACTGTGGTTCCGTTCTACATTCCCGCGTGTACGCGCAGACCAATTAATGGAATTTGGCTGGAAGGTTCTCCTGCCAATTGCATTAGCCAATATTTTCTTAACCGCACTATTAAAAGAATTGCTAAACCTATTTTAAAAAGCCTTACACTTTTAATATTCAAGGGGTGAAAAAACATGCTTGGATTAGCGAAAGGTTTATCATATACCCTAAAAAACTTGACCCGCAAAAAGGTCACATATGATTATCCGAATGAGCCTCTTCCGCTGCCTGACCGATTCCGCGGAATACAAAAATTTTATCCGGAAAAATGTATCGTTTGTAATCAGTGTGCGAACATTTGCCCGACTGAATGTATCCAGCTGACAGGTAAAAAGCATCCGGATCCGGCGAAAAAAGGAAAAATTATTGATACGTATGATATTAACTTTGAGATTTGTATTCTATGTGATTTGTGCACAGAGGTTTGTCCAACAGAGGCTATTATTATGACGAATAACTTTGAACTGGCAGAATACAGCAGGGATGATTTGTTCAAAAACCTCGAATGGCTGGATGAAAATGATGAGAATATACGGAAGGAGAATAAAGCATGACGTTTTCAGGTGAATTTCTTGCGTTTATGTCACTAGCAGTAGTGGCAGTCATGGGCGGCGTGCTTTTATTGAACCTTACCAAAGTTGTGCATATGGTAGTGGCGCTAGTATTTACTTTTATTAGCATTGCGGGAATCTTTGTATTATTATCTGCAGAGTTTCTTGCTGCAGCCCAAATTTTACTTTATTCCGGTGCCATTACAATCATTATGTTATTTGGAATTATGCTGACCCGTCATAACGATGTGAGTGAGCCAAAAACAGGAATCGTCCGAAAGGTATTGCTGTTTTTGGGGGTATTAGGATTCGCGTTTGCAGTCTATATCGGTATTTACAACCTGGATTTCGGACAATTGCCGAATAACTTGCATGAAAATAATACAGAGCAAATTGGATTGGCGCTTTATTCTAAATACATCATTCCATTTGAATTAACTTCTGTTTTACTATTGGCAGCTCTGATCGGCGCAATTGTTTTAGCGAGGAAAGATGATGAGAAGGGAGCGGAGAAGGAATGAGCTCAGTTCCCATTTCAGCGTATCTTGCCTTAGCGTTAATCTTATTCTGTATCGGTTTATATGGTGCTTTGACGAAAAGAAATGCAGTGATTGTCTTAATTTCGATTGAGCTAATGCTAAATGCAGTTAATATCAACCTAGTAGCCTTCAGTAAGTTTGGGGCTGCGCCTGCGATTACAGGTCAGATCTTCGCCTTATTTGTCATGACAGTTGCCGCAGCAGAAGTGGCTGTTGGCGTAGCGATCTTGATTGCCCTTTACCGCAATCGGAAAACCGTTAATATTGATGAAATGAACACATTGAAGCATTAAGGAATGCTTTTCATGAATAAAAGAGGCTGCTTGTTATACTAGTAAAATATTTTTCCGGGAAATAATGTGTGTTTTAATAGGAAATAAGTCATATAACTATTTCCTTGCGCTAAAAAAGCCCGCTTTAAGTATAACCTGCCTCAATCTAACACGCTGACCTTACAGACGGACAAAACTTACCAGCGTGTTCAAAAAAGGGGATTGTGATATTGATGGAGAATGCATGGATCATACCGCTTTTCCCGCTTTTATCGTTCTTATTCCTAGTCTTTTTCGGCAAACGGCTTAAGGATGCGAGTGCTTACATAGGAATTCTGCTTTCGCTTGCATCTCTTGTCTACTCGTTGTTGGTGCTGTTTGAAAGATTTTCGTCACCAACCCATAAGGCAGAAGCTGTTTGGCTGACAATTGGGGATGTTCAGTTAACAGCGGGTTTTGAAGTAAACCAGTTAAATGCATTAATGCTAGTAATCGTCTCACTCGTCAGTTTCCTTGTTCATACGTATTCAAAGGGATATATGCACGGGGATGAGAGACTTCATGTTTACTATTCATATTTAGGGTTATTTACCTTTGCGATGCTAGGGCTTGTACTATCTCCTAACCTATTGCAAACGTATATTTTCTGGGAGCTTGTCGGCTTAGGCTCATTCCTATTGATTGGCTTCTACTTTTATAAAGATGAAGCAAAGAAGGCTGCGAAAAAGGCGTTTATCATGACGCGTATTGGGGATGTGGGCCTTTTAATCGGAATGATTCTCTTATTCTGGCAGGTTGGCAGCTTTGAATATGATGAAATCTTTGCGGCTGTAGCAGCTGGATCGATTTCAACTACGATGATTACGTTAACCGCAATTTTGATTTTTGTTGGAGCTATTGGGAAGTCTGGTCAATTTCCGCTTCACACCTGGCTTCCGGACGCGATGGAAGGTCCAACACCAGTTTCAGCATTAATCCACGCCGCGACAATGGTTGCAGCAGGGGTCTATTTAGTAGCGGCTTTGTTCCCGCTTTTCACAGCAAGCGAAACCGCGCTCATGACCGTAGCTGTCATTGGAGCAATTACTGCGATTTTTGCAGCGAGCATTGGTCTTGTGCAAACGGATATTAAAAGAGTGCTAGCCTACTCAACTGTCAGCCAGCTTGGATATATGATGCTGGCGCTTGGATCTGCCGGCTATGTGGCGGGTGTGTTCCACTTAATGACTCACGCTTTCTTTAAAGCATTACTTTTCCTTGCTGCAGGAAGTGTTATCCATGCCGTTCATATACAGGATATTGAGAAAATGGGCGGACTATGGAAAAAGCTTCGTGTCACAGGCCCTCTGTTCTTAATTGGAACATTGGCGATCAGCGGGGTTCCATTATTTTCAGGATTCTTCAGTAAGGATGAAATCTTAATTGCTGCTTGGGCACACGGCAATACAGTATTATTCTGGCTTGCAGTTGTGGCCGCATTCTTTACAGCATTCTATATGTTCCGCCTGTTCTTCATGGTGTTCTCGGGCGAATCGCGTAGCGATATGAGCCATGCGAAGGAGTCTCCAAGTGTTATGACGGTCCCGATGATGATTCTCGGAGTCCTTGCTGTTGTGGCAGGTTACGCCAATACACCATGGTTCGGAACGTTCCTTGGTGATTGGTTAGTAGACGGAAATCCGGCGCTCGGTCACGGACATATTGAAGGTCCAGCGTGGATTATGATAGTCGCAACTGTTGTATCCCTGCTTGGTATATTCCTAGCTTGGATGATTTACAGCAAGCGTTCACTTTCACGCAACTGGCTTGGTGCTGAAACGATGTACAATATTTTATATAACAAATACTATATCGATGAATTTTACGAGCTGACCGTCTTAAAGGTGACGAAGTTCTTCAGTATATTCCTTCGCTTCATCGAAACCTTCCTTGTTGAAGGCGTTGTAAAAGGAGTAGCTGGAACCGTGGTCGCCCTTGGAAAACTAGGCTCGAAGTTCCAGGATGGCCAAGTACAAAGATATGGAACGGTCGCTTTTGTAGGATTAGCTATTTTAGTAGTCGTATTTGCGGTAACAGGGGGGTATTTAAGATGAATATCGCTTACTTCTTATCAATCTTAGTGTTCTCCCCTTTAGTTGGTGTTTTAGTTTTATCATTGATTCCGAATACAAAGGAATCGGTTATTAAAACGGTCGGTTTCCTAGCAACTTTGCCAGCTCTGATTTTATCGCTAGTGGCATTTTTTCAATATCGTGCCGGAGCATCTCTAGCTGATTTAAGCGAGAGTGTGCGCTGGGTTCAGTTTGGCGATCCGAACCGTTTAGGGGATTTATTCTCGATTAATTACGAGCTTGGGGTAGATGGGTTCTCCCTTATTATGGTCGTGCTGACAGCGATACTTTCCACTCTTGCAGCCATTGCTTCTATGTATATTAAAAAAGAATGGAAAGGCTATTTTATGCTGTTCCTTCTATTAGAAGTAGGAATGCTTGGTGTGTTCGCTGCCGAAAACCTAATTCTATTCTTCATCTTTTTCGAAATTACATTAATCCCGACCTTCTTCCTGATTGGAAAATGGGGTTATTTTGAAAAAGAAAAAGCAGCCTTCAGCTTCTTAATTTATAACGGATTAGGATCTGCAGTGCTTCTCATTGTGATTATGGTGCTATTTTCCCGTACAGGAACGTCTAATATTGACGCATTAATGGCTATTATGCATGCTGACGTCAATCATGCCGTATTCTCGGAAGGGACTAAAATGGGCTTGCTTATTGCCTTGTTAATAGCATTTGGCGTTAAGCTCCCAATCTTCCCGCTGCATAGCTGGATGGTTCGCGTTCACGTACAGGCATCTCCATCAGTTGTTATGCTGCATGCGGGTATCTTGCTGAAAATTGGGGCTTACGGGATCATTCGTTTTGGGATGGGGATCTTCCCAGAGCAGTTCCAGGAATTAGCGGTCTTAATCGCTGTTCTCGGAGTTGTGAACCTGTTATACGGTGCATTCTTAGCATTGATTCAGACAGATTTCAAAATGGTCCTTGCTTATTCCTCTATTTCCCATATGGGAATTGTGTTAATTGGATTAGGCGCGATGAACGAGGCAGGCATTCAAGGAGCCATCTTCCAAGTGGTATCACATGGTTTGACTGCAGCACTTCTATTCTTCCTTGTTGGGGTATTTTACGAGCGTCTGGATACATCCATCATCCAAAACCTTGGCGGATTGGCAAAGGGAATGCCGATCACAGCTGGCTTCCTGCTAGCTGGAGCAATGGCATCACTCGGAATGCCTGGAATGTCCGGATTTGTGAGTGAATTTATGGCCTTTCTTGGTCTATTTAAAGAAATGCCGGTTTTAGCAGCGGTAGGAGCACTAGGAATTATTTTGACTGCCGTTTACCTTCTGCGTGCAGTTCTTGGCATTACTTATGGAAAAGCCCATCGTGAATTTGCGGGTGTAACCGATCTTCGCGGCAGAGAATGGGTTCCAGCTTTAGTTTTACTAGCGATTATTGTATTAATTGGTGTGTACCCAAGTGTACTAAGCGAGCCGCTAACATCCACACTTGAAACGATCATGCTTGGGATAGGAGGGTGATGAAGGATGGATCTTACAGAATTATTATCATATAAATGGAGCATCATGACACCTGAGTTCATCATCCTCGGTGTAGCCACTTTACTATCATTATTAGATTTATTTATGCCGAAGACGGTGAATCGAAAAATCCTTGGTTGGCTTGGTCTTGCGGGGATTCTAGCCGCACTTGCGTCCCTTTTCAGCTTGTTTGGGCACGGAGCGGAATCGATTCTGTATGATACCTTTAGACTCGATTCTTTCGCGAAGGCATTTAAGCTGCTATTGTTATTGGGAGCTGCGCTTGTTATGATTCTGGCAACGAGCTATGAACCGAAGGATGGGCTAACTGAATATCGAGGAGAGTTCTTCTATTTATTCCTTGCCGCCCTGCTCGGAACGATGATCATGTCTTCAAGCGGCGATTTAATTACGCTGTTTGTCGGCCTTGAGTTGCTTTCGATTCCATCTTATATCCTTGCGGGCCTTCGCAAGAAAAATACTCTATCGAACGAGTCTTCTATGAAATACGTCATTAATGGCGGAATTTCGACCGCGATTACTCTTTTCGGTATGAGCTATGTGTATGGTCTTACAGGGACAACAAACCTACTTGAAATGGCTCGGGGGTTAATGGCATTAACGAACCCGCAGCACATCTATCTAATGGGTCTTGCTTTATTCATGATTTTTGTCGGGCTGTCATTTAAATTGGCAACGGCTCCGTTCCATATGTGGGCACCTGATGTGTACCAAGGAGCGCCGACACCTGTTACGGCTTTCTTGAGCGTCGTTTCAAAAACAGCCGGCTTTATCATTCTCATTCGAATTATGCTTGTGGTGTTCTTAAGTACACCATCTTCAGACATTCCAAATTCAATGCCGCTCTTTATGAAGGTTCAGGATTATATTGCCTTCCTTGCAGCTGCAACAATGATTATTGGAAACGTGGTAGCGTTAAGACAGAAAAACATTAAGCGTCTATTCGCATACTCAAGTATTGCACAGGCGGGCTATCTGCTTGTAGTAGTCGCATCGTTATCAGTTTTTATCTTTGATACACTTTGGTTCTATTTAGGAGCATACTTGTTCATGAACCTTGGGGCATTTGCGATTATCCAGCTGATCACGCAAAAAACAGGATCAGAGGATATTTCCCAATTTGCGGGATTGTACAAAAAGGCACCGATTTTGGCGCTTTCGATGGCTGTATTTATTCTCAGCTTGGCGGGAATTCCGGGAACAGCCGGCTTTATCGGGAAGCTTAACATTTTCATGGGTGCGCTTGCCGTAGAACCTGCACGCTATGTGTTAGTGTCCATTATGATTGCGACAACAGTCGTATCGTATTTCTACTATTTCGGCGTGCTCGTGCAAATGTTCTTCCGACCAGCTGCAGACCAAGAGGCAAAAATCAAGCTGCCAGCAGGTCTCGGCATTGTTATCGGCGTGTGCGTAGTGGCGACTGTGTTGTTTGGAGTCGCGCCGAGCATCGCGTTCGACTTTTTACAGGGGAACTTCAATCAGTTCAGCGACTTTTTTCAGTAAGGGGATACTTTAAAGGGTTAATCTAAGGGGTAAATATATATTTTGAGAAAGGGGAGCGGTCCCCTTTCTTTTTTTGTGTAGAGATTCTCTTGGAGGATGGGTAAGATTTTGCGTTTTGATTAAAGGTCATTATGAGGGATGATTGGTAACAAAAAGTCCAAGCAGAGAG
>NZ_JBALNX010000036.1:0-14118 GCF_036962035.1 Bacillus sp. JJ1773 | reverse complement strand
CAGAGAGTCTGGACGGACAATTTACCGAGAAATGAGTTTGAAAAGTCCGAGCAGGGAGTCAGGACGGACACTTTACCGAGAAATGAGTTAGAAAAGTCCGAGCAGGGAGTCAGGACGGACATTTCATCGAGAACTGGGATTGAAAAGTCAAAGCAGTGTATGGGGACGGACAATTATCATGAAAAAGGTTCAAATTGGCTGACAAAGGCACGAAATTGGCTGATAACTACACTAATCTGGCTGACAAATCCAAAAATCCTTCTGTTAACTCCCCATATTTAGCTAACAAATTCGAACTTTTATCAAAACTTAAAGATTCTTTGTAAGACAAGTGCTATTTCCTATTATAAAGCCGCGTTCCATGCTATGATTATAGGCGGATTGTCAATTTTCGGTTTAGTAATGACCATATTTTTGAAAAAATATCGAATACATAGCCCAAATAGTTTTTCCTATGGCGGCGATGGAGATGGGAGTGGTATACATGGTTCCAGGATTTGGACAACAGGCGTTGCTTAGTATTATGTCACATTTGGTATTTATTGCTTTAGCCTGGTGGGCTCTTCAAGCATTGCGCATTGATCAGCTTTTGCGTCCCAACCGTGTCATGCAGGCAAGAGTACTCTACATCCTATTATCGATTGCCATTGGGGCGTCCGTAAGTAACTTTTTCCTTGATTATCTGCTATGGTCGAGGCAATTGCCCCTTATTCTTCAAACGGTACTTTAAAAAAAGATTTTACAAAATAGTAGATAATATGGGTCTTCGTACATGTTTTCAATTATCTTATTTTTAAGTACAATTCTATTTGTTGTGCTCTATTTTTGCATGTTTAAAAATTGGTATTGAAATAGTTAATCCCAAATTTGACGATTTTGAATAGGATATAAGAAATTGGGCAATATCCTCAATTTTACAAGTGCTTCAGTCGCTATGAACGCTACGTACTGTGGCAGAATTCATGCCAGCAGCTGATAGGCGCCTTAAGCTAAATTGTCAAAAAGTGACGACAATTCCCAAGTATGCTCAGCTCCTCCTTGGTAACAATGGTAGTAAGGGGGAGGATGTAAATATGAAATACTTGAAGATAATTTTGGCAATTGTTGGTACTTTTGGTTTTATGGTCTTAAACTTTGGGAATAAAACGACTGTGGCCAAAACTGAACTCGATCTTATGAAGCTATCCTCAATTTTACAAGACGAAGATATTTTAATCATTGAATGGTCTTTACATGCAAGAGAAATTATGGAAAATCTTCAAAGCGTGGATGAGGTAAAAAAATATACAGATGACCTCAAGAAACAATTCCCAAATTGGACTTGGACGAGTAACGATTTGGAAAAGCAGTCGGAAACCGTGGCGGTTTTATATAAAGATTCTCAGACGGAAACGATAAAGATTCTATCGACCCCCACAAAAAATAAAGTACAAACGTATGTCATTTATGAAGTGAAAGGGAATGGCTGGAAGGCTGAATCCGAAAAAGAGATCCAATCTCTCTTTAATGGCAGAATTTCTGACATTTTCCATGAAAATACCACAATTTTCTCTTGTTTGAAAGGCGAATTCAGTGATAAAATTGATAAGACTTTGCCTAATGAAATAAACCATTTATTAGCAGCATTTAATGCGAAAAAAATAGAAGGTTTACATGAGGAGAATTTCATATCGGCATCCGCCTATTCGACATTGTTTGATAATGCTATTCAAACAAAAGGCAAGGATATGAATTTGCAAATAGGTATAAGAAATCATGGATTGGGCGGAAAGACTACCCTTGTAGTTGGCACACCCATCCTAACGATTGAATATTAATATAGAGAAATTGGACGCGGAGGGGAATACACTTTGGAAAAAATCATCGTCCGCGGCGGAAATAGGTTAAGCGGTATTGTCAAAGTAGAAGGAGCAAAAAACGCTGTTTTACCGGTTATCGCCGCAACACTATTAGCAAGTGATGGCAAGAGCGTAATTCGTGATGTACCGACACTCTCCGATGTATACACGATCAATGAAGTATTACGCTATTTAAACGCCGAAGTGGAGTTTAATCATAACCAAGTCACTGTTAATGCATCACGAGAATTAAGAGTAGAGGCACCTTTTGAATATGTCCGTAAAATGCGTGCTTCTGTTTTGGTTATGGGATCCTTACTTGCCCGTAATGGCCGTGCGCGTGTAGCATTGCCTGGCGGGTGTGCAATTGGATCTCGCCCGATTGATCAGCATTTAAAAGGCTTTGAGGCAATGGGTGCTACGGTGAAGGTTGGCAATGGATTTATCGAGGCAGAAGCAGCAAATGGCCGCCTGCATGGGGCAAAAATCTATCTTGATTTTCCAAGTGTCGGAGCAACGGAAAATATTATGATGGCTGCAACCCTTGCCAAAGGGACAACGATTTTAGAAAACGTAGCGAAAGAACCGGAAATCGTGGATTTAGCGAATTTCCTCAATAAAATGGGTGCAAAAGTTAGAGGAGCCGGAACCGGTACGATCCGAATTGAAGGTGTTGACCAATTATTCGGAGCGGAGCACCATATCATCCCTGACCGAATTGAAGCTGGTACCTTTATGGTGGCTGCTGCGATTACAGGCGGAAATGTCCTTGTCAAAGGCGCTGTCCCTGAACACTCCACCTCATTAATTGCAAAAATGGAAGAAATGGGCGTTCTTTTTGTTGAAGAAGCAGAAGGCATTCGTGTCATCGGTCCAGAGAAACTAAAGGCAGTTGATATTAAAACAATGCCTCATCCTGGTTTCCCGACTGATATGCAATCACAAATGATGGCTTTATTACTCCATGCAAACGGTACAAGTGTGATCACGGAGACTGTATTCGAAAATCGCTTCATGCATGTGGAGGAATTCCGCCGTATGAACGCTGATATTAAGATCGAAGGCCGCTCTGTTATTATGAACGGACCATCTAATCTCCAGGGAGCTGAAGTTGCTGCAACGGATTTACGTGCTGCTGCGGCACTCGTTTTATCTGGATTGGTAGCAGATGGCGTAACTCGTGTAACGGAATTGAAGCATTTAGACCGTGGCTATGTGGATTTCCACAACAAGCTGGCTGCCCTTGGTGCCGATATTGAGCGCGTAAAAGAAGTGGACGAAATCGTTGCCCCAGTGGAACGATATGTTTCAGATATGAATGCGTAGTTTTGTGAGATTAAAAAGTCTCTTTTGTGAGTGAATTGTTTAGTAAAAGGTAATTTTGAGATGAAGCGCAGAATCCGTTCGTCAGACCTCTGATGAATGGGGGTTGCGTTTTTTCTTTTTTTGGAAGGGGTTGTGCAGTGATTTGGAAAAAGTGGAAATCAATCCTGCCTAGCTTCCCGAATTCTGATGATATTTCGAAATTATTTTTCCTCCATTGAGCCCTAAAGAGCCACCTACCTTTAAACATTCCAACCCAAAATTCTTGTCATAATAGCCTGTCCACGACCATAAGATTGAGAAGAGACAGACTTCTAAGGGGTCTAAATCACATATTATGGAGGCATAGTCATGACAAAATTTAAACCTTTCATCGTACTAGGAGCACTGCTTGTTTTCATTACTCTGCTGATTCCTTCTTTATTAGTCCTCCCTTTTAAAGACGATCAGGTGTCAGGAAAGCTCGGGGAGCGGTTAAATAAGGAAGACAGCACGAAGCATACAGCGGAAACCTCTAATGTGCCAGCTGTTGAGGTAGCGGTATTTCGAATGAAAAAAAAGCAAGTGGATTCGCTTCCGCTAGAGGATTATGTTGTCGGAGTAGTAGCATCAGAAATGCCAAGGGCTTTTGAAAAAGAGGCGTTAAAGGCTCAAGCCTTAGCAGCAAGAACGTATATTGTGAATCAAATGATGCGAGAAAATAAGTCAGAGCTGCCTGATGGAGCGCTTGTCACGGACACGGTGGAGCATCAGGTTTATAAGGATATGGATGAAATCAGAAAAACATTTGGTCCAGATTTTAAGTGGGCAATCGAAAAAATCACTGAGGCCGTCAAGGAGACGAGTGGGCAAATAATAGTTTACGAAGGCTCACCGATTGACGCCAGCTTCTTTTCAACAAGTAATGGGTATACCGAGAATTCTGAGGCTATTTGGTTAAACGCAGTCCCTTATTTAAAAAGCGTAGAAAGCCCATGGGACTTGGAATCGCCAAAGTTCAGCAACCAAAAAATATTTACCATTTCAGATTTCGAAAATAGGTTAGGGGTCAAGCTTCCTTCCAATAATACGATCGGCACTATAACGGCTAGGACTGCGGGAAAGCGTGTCGGTGAGGTTGAAATTAACGGGAAAGTCTTTTCAGGTAAGGTGATTAGGGAAAAGCTCGGACTAAGGTCCACAGACTTCACGTGGAAGCGCCAGGGGGATCAGGTTGTCATTAACACGAGGGGATATGGCCATGGTGTCGGCATGAGCCAATACGGGGCAAATGGGATGGCCTCAGAAGGCAAAACCTACAAAGACATCATCTCCTACTACTATAAAGGCGTAGAAATTGCTAACTCAGAAAACTACCTTACTAAAGTATTAGCCAAAAAATAAATTGGTGCCAGGCACCCTGAAAAGACAATCTGTATGGTTTTGTGATTTCAGGGTGTACACGTGAGTAGGCTCAATGTAAGGGATTTGGCTCTTCGTTGAGTAAAAGGCGAACATAGGAAGGTTTAATGTAAGGGTTTTGGCTCTTCGTTGAGTAAAACGCTAACATAGGAAGGGTTAATGTAATGGGTTTGGCTCTATATTGGGAAAAACTCTAAAATAAGAAGGCTCAATGTAAGGGTTTCAGCCCTTCGTCGGGGAAACACAAACATAGAAAGGTTCAATATAGGGATTTTAACCTTTCGCTTAAGTAAACGTGAACATAGAGTTGCCGATACCAGCAGGCAGCTCTTTTTTATGCCCAAAAGAACACATTTTATCCCAGAAAAAATTTATTTTTAAATAATGAATAATTTCTTTAATTTTGTCGAAAAATAATCCAAAAAAATATTTTTGCGGGGATGTATATAATTCTTCTAATCTGTTCAGAATGATTGCTGAGGTGATGATAAATGAGAGAGGAAGAAAAGAAACGATCTTCTCAAAATTCCAGCTTTAAACGCTTTTTCAAGAAGCGTTGGGTATTCCCAGCGATCTACATTGCAGCAGCAGCAATCATTCTAACCGGGGTTCTTTGGTACCAAAACGCGAATAATAATTCAGCGAATCCAGATAGCGTGGATAATAGCGCTACCGATGTACCGGGGAAAAAGTTTAATGAACCAGCAATCGAAGTAAACCGATCTATGGAAAACATCATGATGCCTGTAAAAGATGTCGATGCATCAGTCATTCAAAGACCTTTCTATGACGCAGATGCCAAAGCAGAAGAACAGGAAGCAGCACTTGTCCTATACGAAAACCAATATCACCAAAACACAGGTATCAATATTGGGATGAAGGATGGCGAAACATTTGATGTCGTTGCATCCTTAAGTGGAACGGTTACGAAGATTGAAGAAGATGTGCTGTTGGGAAATGTCATTGAAATTGAACATGACAAAGGAATTGTAACACAGTATCAATCTGTTAAAGAGATCAGTGTCGAGGTTGGCAGTCAGGTTAAGCAAGGCCAAGTGATTGCAAAAGCTGGTGAAAGCATGTTTGATGCGGAAGCAGGTGTCCATGTACACTTCGAAATTCGCAAAGATAACGTTGCACTTAACCCGCATGATTACTTCCAAAAGCCATTAAGCACATTACAGGAGCTTAGTGAGGAAGATGAAACGAAAGCATCTGATGATCAAGATGCTGTAGATGAAAAAGCCTCTGAGGAAGATACAGAAAAAGGTACAAGCGATGATGAGAAAGATTCCGAAGAAGACACGAATAACGAAACAGAACAAAATTCTAAGGATTCTTCAAACGCATAATATAAGCCAAAGCCTGCCGATTCGGCGGGCTTTTTGGCGTGAATGACCGCTATCCATTTACTGACAGGGAATTTCCTCAATCGACAATTTCTCGGGAAATAACCGGTAAAAGCTCATTTTCCTACAAAAATCCCCTTAGATCCGGGATGAGACTATGAAGTAAAACCATCCTCCTTACTTCAAATTTTTTAGAACACTATTCCTTAAAAACTGTCAGTCCATTACCTAAAATACAATATTTTTAGTCAAAATCTCCCGTTAAATACTAAATCTTCAAAAAACTTTCACAATACCTTGTCCCTAATGTGTTTTTCGTGCATATATCTGCAACCAAGCTAATAGACTGATACAAACCTGACAAAGAGAGTGGTTGAGGTGAGGAGTCGTTTTGCAGATAGTATTGAATGTGCCTTAGGACATGTTTATTCACCGCAAGCTCAGAAAGTAAACGCTTTCTGCCGTATGGAGAATTCTCCGATTATAGCCGCCATGCGGAACAGAGTATAGATCAAAGCGAAAAGCGAGTCTCATTTCGCACTTCTCACATCCAATTTAGGGAGGGCGAGTGGTGTGCACGATTACATCAAAGAGAGAACTATCAAGATTGGAAAGTATATCGTGGAGACGAGAAAAACAGTTCGCGTTATCGCGAAGGAGTTTGGCGTATCCAAAAGTACAGTCCATAAAGACTTAACAGAAAGACTTCCTGAGATTAACCCTGAACTGGCGAATGAAGTGAAGGAAATTCTAGATTACCATAAATCAATCCGACATTTACGCGGGGGAGAAGCTACAAAAATGAAATATAAGAAAGAAGAAATTGAGGGAGAAGTATTAAAGTAAAACAAGAAAATGATTTTACAAAATGGCCTATATTAGAAATTATTGTTGATTATTAGCCTTATGCAACGAAAATAAGATAGCAGGTATGCTAAGGCGGATTGATCCTCAACAATATTTATTAGCAAAGCCAACAAAAAATGCAGTCAGGCGCCAAATTAAAGGCTCTGGCTGCTTTTTTTTCTTTTACGACAAAAATCTTCAAAAACCCACACATATTCTGACAAAAAATTATTTAATTCGCCTTGAGTGTGGTAGAATATAGAATTAGGATAGAACTTGATTCGTATAATCAAAAAGGTCTACAACTAGGTGAGTTAGTTAAGTGGAGTGCTTCATTTTTTCTGGAGCATAAGTTGAAGAATTTTAAATATAGCGAGGTTCGCTTAATATAGCTAAATGCATAAGGCGTGTACTGGGCAGACCTGGCCTGGTGCTTAATTATGTCCATGAGCAGGTGGCGGACAATGCAGGCCAGTAGTCAAGGAGGAAAGATGAGAGAATGTTTGCAAGGGATATTGGAATTGACTTAGGAACGGCTAACGTGCTGATTCACGTGAAGGGCCGCGGAATTGTTTTGAATGAGCCGTCTGTGGTAGCAATTGATAAGAACACGAATAAGGTTTTGGCAGTAGGTGAGGAAGCGCGCAGAATGGTGGGACGGACGCCTGGCAATATCGCAGCTATTCGCCCGCTTAGAGATGGAGTCATAGCGGATTTTGACGTAACAGAAGCTATGCTGAAGCATTTTATTAACAAATTGAATGTGAAAGGCTTTTTATCAAAGCCACGCATTTTAATTTGCTGCCCAACGAACATCACAAGTGTGGAGCAAAAGGCGATTAAAGAAGCGGCAGAAAAGAGTGGCGGTAAGAAGATCTATTTAGAGGAAGAGCCTAAGGTAGCCGCGATTGGCGCAGGTATGGATATCTTCCAGCCAAGCGGAAACATGGTCGTTGACATTGGTGGGGGAACGACAGATGTTGCGGTTTTATCTATGGGTGACATCGTAACCTCTTCTTCGATTAAAATGGCAGGAGATGCCTTCGACAGTGAGATTCTGCAATATATTAAGCGCGAGTACAAGCTATTAATCGGGGAAAGAACCGCTGAGAATATTAAAACAACCATTGGAACCGTATTCCCAGGATCAAAGAGCGAGGAATTGGATATTCGCGGACGCGATATGGTATCAGGCCTTCCAAGAACGATCACAGTTCGTTCAGAAGAAATTGAACGTGCTTTAAGGGAATCTGTTGCGGTCATCGTACAGGCGGCAAAGAGTGTGCTTGAACGGACGCCACCTGAACTATCTGCTGATATTATCGATCGCGGTGTTATACTAACAGGCGGGGGCGCGCTTCTCCATGGCATCGACACCCTTCTTGCCGAAGAATTGAAAGTACCTGTCTTAATAGCTGAAAACCCAATGGATTGCGTTGCGATTGGAACCGGTATTATGCTGGATAATATTGATAAGCTTCCGAAGCGCAAGCTGGGATAAATTTTAAGTGAAAAATAACAAAATCGAGTATGAAATCATCGAGGTTTTATACTCGATTTTTTATCTTAGGCTGCTTTAGAAAATGGTAAAATAATAATATCTGCAAAAATTCTTACTTTTTATAATGTTTATTTTGAAGATTTTTTCTATAATAGAAGTAATGCTAATAAATATATTCCGTTTCCAAACGGATGCTTATACATATTTTTCAAAAGTTTTCTAATGAGGTGAACTTATGTTCAGAGGGTTTTATACAGTAGCCTCCGGGATGGTGGCACAGCAGAAAAGAACAGAAATGCTGACGAATAATATGGCGAATGCGAATACACCGGGCTTTAAGGCTGATCAATCTGCCTTGCGTGCGTTTCCGGAAATGCTGTTGCAGCGATTTGACCAGGAAGTGATCCCAACGGAAGACGGGCTTCGTCTGCCATTCAACCGGAGAATTGGCGCTTTGAATACAGGGGTTTATATGCAGGAGGCGATGCCGGCTTTTTTGCAGGGTGATTTAAAAGAAACAGGCATTAAAACGGACATGGCTTTACTGGATGTGTCTTTGCCTGTTAACGGCAGTGTGTTTTTTACAATAGCGG
This sequence comes from Bacillus sp. JJ1773, assembly GCF_036962035.1. Lineage (NCBI taxonomy): Bacteria > Bacillati > Bacillota > Bacilli > Caryophanales > Bacillaceae > Bacillus > Bacillus sp. JJ1773. The sequence continues at coordinate 5,267 of NZ_JBALNX010000036.1, read as the reverse complement.
GTCCAAATGGGGAACAGCAATATACACGAAATGGAAACTTTACTGTGGATGGACAAGGCTTTTTAACAACCGCAAGCGGCCATTTTGTATTGAATGAAGCGGGGAATCGCATCCAACTGACTAGTGATCGATTTACGCTTAATGAAAATGGTGTGTTGACAGGTGAGGGCGGAGAAACCGCAAGACTGGGAATCGCGTTCGCGGAGGACGCAAACCGCCTTATGAAGCAAGGAGACGGGTTATTTCGAACAGAGGACGGCAATCAGCTTCCGAGTGCTTACAATGCTGCAGGAGTCCAATTTAAGCTTCAGCAAGGGTTTGTAGAGCGTTCTAATGTGGATGTTGGTAGAACGATGACAGAAATGCTATCAGCCTACAGATCGTTTGAGGCGAATCAGAAGGTGCTTCAAGCTTATGACCGGAGTATGGAAAAAGCTGCGAATGAAATTGGGCGTATCGGGTAATTTTTGGGGTGGAACTAAAATTTTTCCGGCAAAGGGGGATGAACGATGAATAGAACGATGATTACGGCACAGAATACATTAACCCAGCTGCAAAAACAAATGGATATTGTCAGTCATAATATGGCAAATATCGATACAACGGGCTATAAGCGCAGAGAAGCGAATTTCACGGATTTGCTTTTTCAGCAGTTTAATAATCAGACACTCCCTCAATTAGAGGTCAATCGATTAACACCTAACGGAATTCGTCAAGGAGTTGGGGCCAAGCTCGCTCAATCGCAAATCGTAGGAAGCCAGGGCAGCTTGAAGAATACAGACCGATCGCTTGATATGGCTATGACTGCAGAGGGCCAGTATTTTAAAGTGCTCGAGCAAGGGGAGAATGGCTCGGCCATCCGTTATACGAGGGACGGTGCCTTTTACTTAACTCCATTATCAGCAAATGAAAACATGCTTGTCACGAGCAATGGCTATCCGGTTTTGGATGAAAACAATAATCCAATTACTGTTAGTAATAATGTGAAGGAATTTACTTTACAGGACGAAGGGCGACTGGTGGCTTCCTTGGAGGATGGCCGTACAAGTGAATTTAATCTTGGTGTCGTTCATATTAAGAAATCGCAATTTCTTGAGCAAAAAGGAGAAAATCTCCTCGGTCTGCCGGAAAATATGGCTGAATTAAATACGCCAGTGAATGATATTTTAACGGATCTTAATGGTCCTTTAAGAAATCAAATTTCCATGCAGCAGCGCGCCTTGGAGCAGTCAAATGTGGATATGTCCAAGGAGATGACCGAGCTCATTAATCTTCAGCGTTCTTATCAATTCCAATCCAGATCCGTCTCTATCGCTGACCAAATGATGGGACTCATCAACGGAATTCGTTAAAAGGGGAATAAACATGTCAATCAACAACAATAATCAAGAAGCAGCGAAATCACGTGAACAATTAAAAAAAGAACGCACAACCATGGCGGAAAAGAGACGCAATCGCCGTATTCGGGTGCGTATGATTCCGATTTGGCTGCGGATTATCATTGTTGCTGTTTTAATTACTCTAAGCGGTATAGCAGGAGCAGCCTTCGGGTATGGTGTAATGGGAGGCGGCAATGCGAAAGATATATTCCAGAAGTCTACCTGGACGCATATTGTCGACCTTGTAGAACGAGAATAAAAGGGGCATAGGCCTCTTTTTTTTGGACTTGCTGGGGGAGCTTAGGGGATTTGGCTGATAAAGTGGTGGAATTGGCGATAAACCATCAAAATTGGCTGAAAAAGTACTGAAATTAGCTGATAACCAACAAAATAGGCAGACAAATTGCCAGAAATGGCTGCCAACTTCAAAATAAACTCCCACCTCACGATTTCAAACTTCCCGTATGCTTCTTTTTTTAGTACAATAAACTATAACCTAATATTAGTAGGAGGTACTAATTATGCTAAATATTGAACAAATTAAAGAAATCATTCCTCACCGTTATCCTTTTTTACTGGTTGATCGTATTCTTGAGGTGGAGGAAGGTCATAAAGCAGTCGGAATTAAAAACGTAACGGCCAATGAGGAATTTTTCAACGGGCATTTTCCTGATTATCCGGTTATGCCGGGTGTTCTGGTTGTCGAGGCGCTAGCTCAGGTGGGAGCTGTTGCGATGCTGAAAAAAGAAGAAAATCGCGGACGTCTAGCTCTTTTTGCTGGAATTGATAAATGCCGTTTTAAAAGACAAGTGAAGCCAGGTGACCAATTGCGTCTAGAGGTTGAAATGATTCGGTTTAAGGGGCCAATGGGCAAAGGAAAAGCAATTGCGACTGTCGATGGAGAGCTTGTGTGCGAAACTGAAATCATGTTTGCTTTGCAGTAGGTTTTTGTTAAAATTGACGAAATGTTTTCGTAAGAAAGCCAGCATATAAATTGCTGGCTTTCTTTTTTTTTATGCAAGTTGCAGACGATTTTGGGAATTATAACAGGAGACCCGTAAAAAAGGTCAACTTAAAAAAACATATTTGAAAGGAGCTTTTTCGAATGAACAAAAAGCTTTTAAACCTAATTGGCGGTTCTGTTCTTGCAGCGTTGCTTTTAGCCGGTTGTGCAACCAATGATCAAGAACCCCCTCCGCCAAACAACAACGACAATAACAATGGGGTCATCAATGATGACAACAATTTAGACAGAAATAATGATTTGAACGACAACAACGGCATGAACGACAACAACAATAATGACAATCTTGACCTTAATGATAATGATAATGATAATAAGTAGATAATATGTGAAGGGGCAACTCCACGTCAATTTCTTGGCTTAGAGTTGCCCTATTTTAATCACCTTTAGCAGCAGTAATCTGAGGCTTTCCACGGAGAATGGTCTTAAATTCCTTCAATAGCTCATCCCCTGTTAAACCCTGATCAATGAGTTTTTTCAAAACTATTTCCGCATAATCATAATTCGTTTTCTTCAGTTTGCCTTCAAAAAGAATACTAATATGATCAGTCAAAGGTTTAATTGTGACAATCTTTGTTTGGAAGGCGGCTGGGCTGTTTTCCTTTTTCGTGATGACAACTTGAACAATGATATCTTCGCCTTGCTTGGACAACTTCTGAAAATAATCATTATACGTATTGTTCACATAGGCCTCTAGCATCCAAGTATTCTGATCGTTCTCTTGATTAATAATTAACCCGTCAATCAGGTCGATATCTACCAATGAATCATCCTCGACAACTTGCAGCGAGATGAGTTTAAACGTCTTCATCCTTTTCCTCCCGTCCATATGGCTTATTGAAAGTATAACATAGACCTATTGGGTAATCGAATTTGGCAGGAATACCAATGCATTTTGATTTGTCGAATTTTCTTTAGTAAAATGTCTAATTTTGCATTTTTAAAGCGTTTTTCAATTTGGAGTGAACCTTTATACCCATTAAAACTGACTTTTTCCTGCAAAAATACCCCTCATAATTCAATTTTCGACTTTTTACTCTCATGCTATTCAGGGATTAAGATAAGAGCATGTTGGAGAGAGGAGAGAAATGAATGATCAATCAAGTAACGTTAGTAGGCAGATTGACCAAGGACCCGGAGATCAAAAGAACACCCGAGGGAACAGCCGTGACCAACGTAACCTTGGCCGTAAACCGTCAGTACCGCAATCAGCAAGGAGAGGTTGGGGCGGATTTTGTTCAATGCACCCTATGGAGAAAGACTGCTGAAAATACATCGCGCTATTGCCGTAAGGGCTCTTTAATTGGAATTACCGGCAGAATTCAGACAAGATATTATGACAATCAAGAAGGAATCAGAGTTTATGTAACCGAGGTGTTAGCAGATTCTGTGAGATTTCTCGAACAAAAGCGTTCAGAAGAGGCATTTATCCCCGCAGGAATGGAGGCTTAGGAATTGAACAAAGAGAGGGAATTAGAAAGCCTAGTTGAGGCATTAATAAGAATGTTGGGCAAATCCAACGAAAGAGTAAACGACTTAACCAATCGGGTCAATCAATTAGAAGTCATCCTCCGCGAGTCATTATTGCCCGTCTATCACCCTGTTCACCAAACTGATCCTAAGGTGATTTCGGAAAAATACCCTTCATGAGTGTTCCTCAGGTTTTCAATTCACCTTTCCCCCTCATAGAGAGAATCAATACATTCCCCATCCCCCACTATTTCCGGCGCATATCGCGCCGGTTTTTGTTTACTTTTGTTTCATTCCCAGTATAAGAAACTGAACTACCCTAATTGTTTGGGCTTTCGTCTTTTCATCAAAATTATATAGCTCCAAGAGTGACTTCTTAATCATATCCAAATCATGATCAATAGGGCCCTTTTTTAAAATATAAGTATCCAATCCAATGTCTCGTTTCTCACTGTTATTAATTTTAGCGAGCTGAAGAAGAGTCTGGTAGTTCGGAATAATTTCCCCCGTTTCACATTTGCTAATGGTAGACCGATGAACATTCAGTGAATTTGCTACTAAACACAGGCCCCAATTTCGCTCATTCCTAAGCTTCTTCAGCTTTGTAGATAAAGACATGTACTCAGCCCTTTTCACAAGTTCTTTTTCTTTAAACTTAACGGCAAAATGATTGAAAGGGGATTTGTGTTCCTGTTAGTCACGCGTATGAACGAGAAAATTTACAAAAAAGAGTGAAAAAGTAAAATTTTGTAGGTTTATTAGGGGTTATTTAAAGGAATTTAGTGAAACCTGTCGAATTTAACTAGGTAAATAGTCCTGATAGTGTGTTAGGGTGGAATAGGAGTGGTTTGATGTGTCATTTAAAAAAGAAAACAAGTTAGCAGCGTCATTTTATTTTTGCAGGGAGCAATTCAGTAAGAAACATCTTAATATTAATTACCAACCCGGTTTTTTTGACGCCCTCAAGTTAATTAACCTCCAAAAACCGAAATCATATCAAAAAGTTCCTCTTAGAAAAAATACAATCCTCCGTTTTTACTACCTAGAAAATAACACCCAACAATCAATCGATTATTTATTTGATTTCAAAAAAGGCTCCATAGAGGTGAGGAAACCCAGAACAATATCCGCCAATTATCGCTACTTATCCTGTTTTTTAATTAAAGAAGGGAACCGAGTCTCATATATGGCGTATCGGCCAAACGCACCAAAGAAAGTAGCCATAATAAAACAGCCGCCAAGTCTTGATGATGATCAGACGATTGGCAGCTAAGGCTGGAGAGGGGATTGGATGTGGACAGGTTTTTGGTAAAATGCGAAAACCTGTCCAACAAGTCCGGTTACTTGGACAGGTTTTGTAAAAAATGCGAAAAGTTGTCCATCAAGTTAAATTA
>NZ_JBALNX010000035.1:0-29043 GCF_036962035.1 Bacillus sp. JJ1773 | reverse complement strand
GATGGATATTTATATATAGTTAAACAATATGATCATTCCTTACAAGCTGGAGAAGTTGTGAAAAAGTGGGGAAATGAACAATTTGCTCGTCCTCAACATTTTGAGTCCCTTTGTTTGGCAGTAGAAAAGCATGATATTGGTTGGGTGGGATCTGACAAAGAAGTGCTGTTTAATACAGAAACAGGACAGCCTGTACCCTTTCTAAGTGTAGATCTTCTACAACATGTCGACTTTTACGGGAAGGGTTATGAAAAGGTAAAAGATGAAGATCTTTATGCTGGGCTTTTAGTAGGGATGCACTGGATTGGATTGTATACAAGTCGTTTCGGATATGATCCATCGTTCACATTTAAAATCCCTGAAAATTTAGCGCATTTTATTAATGAGAATATTACAAAACAGCAGAAGGCTTGGGTTGACATAAAAATGGGTTTGTGGAGTAAAACAGAACCAAGAAGCCAATTTGAAGATCATCTATGGATGAATTATGAAATTGTTCAATTTATGGATCGACTTTCACAATATGTAACAATGCATAAGTTGGATACGAAGAACGAATTAATAATGGGACCTGTACGTCAAACGGTGGATAGTAAAGGTACTATGATTAGAGTTCAGGGACAAGGAAATGGAACGGTTGTTATAGATCCATTCCCATTTGATTCAGTAGTGGAAACCACAGTACTAATTCGTAAAATCCCAGATATTCGTTATAAATCGCATAGCGAAGTTTATAAAGCAATGGAAGAAGCGGAAATCGAGCGTGTTACCTGGAAGCTAATCCCTGCTGAGTGAGATTAATAAGTAAAAAATAAACTAGGTATTTATTTTTAGAATAAAGAAAAATATTTGTTATGGTAGCAAATCTATTTGTGACGGGCTTTGCAAAAAAATTACCTAATATTTACTGCCTTAGATCGGCTATTTCAACTCATTATTTGGTATTAAAAACAATATACGATAATAGATGTGGAGGATTATTTATGAAAAAAGAATACCGAGTGGGTCTGATCGTACCTAGTTCAAATACGACGATGGAAAAAGAAATACCAGCAATGCTTCTGTCGCGTGAACAAATAGTACCAGAAGAAACATTTACGTTCCACTCCAGCCGTATGCGCATGATGAATGTCACAAAAGAGGAATTAGCGAAGATGGATGCTGACAGTGACCGGTGTGCATTGGAGCTGTCGGATGCACGCTGCGATGCACTTGCATATGCCTGTCTCGTAGCTATCATGTCTCAAGGTCCTGGTTATCACTGCATTTCCGAAGAACGCCTTTCTAAAATTGCAAAGGAAAATGCTACAGCCGTACCAGTAATAAGTAGTGCAGGTGCTCTAATTGAAGGAATTAATGAATTGGAAGCAAAAAAGATAGCAATCATTACTCCTTATATGAAACCTTTGACAAATATGGTCATTGATTATATCGAATCTACAGGGATTGAAGTAGTGGACTCTATTAGTTTAGAGGTTTCTGATAATTTAGAAGTTGGTAAACTAGATCCTTTAAATCTTATTGACATTGTAGATAAATTAAATACAAGTAATGCAGATGCAGTTGTTTTGTCTGCATGCGTACAAATGCAATCTCTTCCAGCCATTCAAAAAGTACAAGATAAGATCAATCTGCCAGTTCTTTCAGCAGCAACTGCCACCGTGCATCAAATTTTAAAACAATTAAATTTAAAACCTATAGTTCCTAATGCAGGTTATCTTCTATCAAGAGAATATCAACTCTTGAAATAGTGGATGGACCAAATCTTAATTAGAATGAAAGACCTTTAATAGAGAAGAGGAGGAGTAAAAATGGCAAAAATCCTTATTCATCTAACACATGGTCCAGAAGCGCCTACTCAGGCGGATCGTGCATTTCTAATTGCTAAAACAGCAATTAAAGAAGGACACCATGTCTCAATGTTCCTAGCTGGAAGTGCTGTTCAGCTGTTGCGTGAAGATATTTTAGACAGTGTAATTGGAGTTGGAGATGGGGTAACCTCTTTGCGTGAGTCATACGATGAAATTATTTCGGGTGGGGGAAATATTTATTTATCTAAAATTTCCTGTGGTGCACGCGGCATGACTGATCAGGAGTTAAACGGAAAACAGGTTGAACTTGCCGAGCCGAGTGTTCTTGTGCAGCTAACTGTTGATCATGATCGTGTTATTACGTACGGATAAGGAGAGAAATTGTATGAAGCGCATATGGGATGATTATTTGGATGAACGAGATAAGATTGTCTATAAAGGTGCAGGTATGGGAAGAAAGATGGGAATTGGTAAAAAACCTGCTCTCGTAATTGTAGATGTACAATACGGGTTTACAGGGGATTCGCCTGAGAATATCGAGGAATCGATTCAAAAATATCCAACGAGTTGTGGTGAGAGCAGCTGGCAAGCTATTAAACAAATAAAATTTCTCCTAGATGCTGCTAGAAAAGCTAAACTCCCAATATTTTTCACAATTATTGAGGGGAGTAAATCGTCCTCTAATGAAAATGTAGCCATCAAAGGAAATATATTTGATCATCCGGCGCTGTTAGAAGGAGAAAAAGGTTCACAAGTTGTAGAGGAGATACAACCTCTACTAGGTGAAGTTGTCATTTCCAAAAAGAAACCAAGTGCCTTTTATGGAACGCCTATCGTATCCTATTTAACAGCGAACCAAGTTGATACTGTAATAATCACAGGTACTACCACAAGCGGTTGTGTACGTGCATCGGTAATTGATGCATTCTCTCATAATTATCGTGTTATTGTTCCAGAGGAATGTGTATTTGACCGTGGGATTGCTTCTCATGCTATTAACCTTTTCGATATGCAGCAGAAATATGCAGACGTTGTACCCGTTGAAGAAGTGGTAAAGGACCTCAATGGCCTGCAAATCCATGAATCGCTTTCACGATGATAAATTAAGTTGAATTGTCAGGTCTCCTTTTTTACCCCTAACTCCATACATCTGCATTCTTAATTTTAAGCGAGAGAACACCATTGATAAGGAACGGGCTGATTTAGTTGTATCCTTTATTTTCAAATAAGTTAATCGTATTTTGGTCGAAAGAAGATAACCTCACAAGGAGGGCATTAACTACTTCCTGTGGGGTTTAATTCATTTAAATTGAAGACTTTTACATTCATGCGAATGCGTAATATTACATTCTTAAAATAGGGGTGGTGAATATGATAACATCCAACAAACTTCTTAAGGAAACAACTTCTATGGTAGTATATAGGCATTTATATGACCTCATCTTAACGGATTACTTTAAACCTGGCGAATGGATAAGAGAGCGCCATATAACAGAAATGCTTGGGGTGAGCAGTACCCCTATAAGAGAAGCTCTAAAAATGCTCGTACAGGAACGAATATTGGAGTCGGTTCCACATCAAGGAGTTCGTGTTAAAACCCTCTCAAAAAAAGAGATAGAGGATGTATATGAATTAAGGGCAGAAATGGAAGGCTTGGCTGCTCAACTTGCAGCTAAGCGAGGAAGTATAGCTCAATTTAACAAATTGGATGAACTACTTTTTTTAACGGAAAGGAAAATAGTACTGAATAGTCCTATTCAAAATTCTGAGTTCCTAAAATCCAACAATGAATTTCATGACCTTATCGTTGAAGTGAGTGACAATCATGCCTTAAAAAATGCTCTACTTCAGCTTCGCCCAGGAATAAATTTAATTCGGCTAATGTCGTGGAAGAGTAATAGAGAACGTTTATCAATGACTTTAGAGCAACATAGGTCGATTTTGGAAGCTATTATTGCCAGGGATCAAATTTTAGCTCGTAAACGAACCCATGAACATATTTGGGAATCAGTTAGATTAGTATTACAATCTGTTGAAGAAATGAATAATAGATAAAGAAATATGAACTCTATAAAACGGACATGAAAGTAAAAAAATTTATAGAAGAAACATTTGATTTACAGTAGAAACAACAAATATCCTTCTATAAAGGGGTTTTTGTTGTCTTTTTTTTAAACTGTTTTATTTCCTTTTTAATATAGGCTTAATCCAACAATGACTTAGATAATTGCATACACTCTTTTTTTAATAATGAAATGACCTCTGAATTACTTGAAAGATCTAATACTCCTGCTATCCCTACTATTGAGATGGTTGCAACTATTTTCTTATCTTCGCCAAATACAGGACATCCAACTGCTACTATTCCAGGTATTAAAGATTCCTTCGTTATAGAACAACTGGTTTTTCTAACTTCTGAAATTTCCTTTTTAAATAATTCTGGATCTATTTCATGTTCATTTAGTTCTTTTAATATATTATTTGTTGTTAATTTCTCAGGCAAAAAGGCAGCGAACAACCTACCTGAGGTAGTAAGGATATTACTCGTTTTATATCCAACTTTAATCCCAATATTTATCGGGCGTCTGCTCTCTTCTAAATCGATAGGAAATGGAGCATTTCCTCCCCAAACTGACAAAAAAACAGTTTCATTCAATGTGTCCCTCAATTTGATCAATGTAGGCTTGGCCATTTCTTTAATATCAAATCTTTTGGAAGCGTTATGCCCGATCATAATTAGATCTGTTCCAATTGTATAGAGTAGGGAGGAATCTCTCTGTAAAAAGCCTGTTCGACATAAGCTTGTTAAATATCTATGAAGTTTACTTTTAGACATATCGCATAAGTCGGAAATTTCAGTTATGGATAATGGATTATTTGCTTCACCGATTTTTTTTAATATTTCAATACCGAGTTCTAATGATTGAATCCCTTGTCCGCTCATTTCATTATTCATGTTCATTTCTTTTTCTTCTTCTCCTTTGCGAAGCAATTAATGATAATTCCTGAATGTATGTAAATAGTATATAAATAAATAAAATGCCTAGCAAGACTTGTATTGATTCCTAATAATATCCAAAATGAACGAAAGGATTGTAAAGCAAAAACTTAAACTATTTCTAGGTATTTTTCAATGTAGAATCGGGAAATCGTAATAGGTTTAGCGAATGATTGTGTAAAGGGAAAATAGCGTCAAGAAAAGTGTAGTAGAGTTTAGAAGTTTGGTCACGCAGCGAAGGTTTGTATCATTGTATTGTTATCCAATTCAGGAACATGAGAAAAAGAAGAGGTGGAATATGTTTATTTCATAGATGAACAAAACAATTCCCTCTTCTTATTTTCATGAACTTTCTAATAAATTTTTATTGTTTTTTCACTGAGACAGTTCCATTACCTTGTCCTATATCATCAATGTAATACTTTAAAATGGTATAGGTTTTAAACTACTTCCTCTGTAATTGTTTCTTTTTTTATTTCTTTGACACGAGTCTCTCTTCCAAGGAATAATACATTCAATGCTGCAATAATACACGCCACAAAGAACATGATAAAAATAAAATTGAAGGATACTCCTTTTGCAATTAAAATACCTACTACCAATGGGCCAGATATGGCTCCTATACGTCCAGCTGCATTGGCAAACCCAGCCCCTGTTGCACGATTACTTGAATCATAATGATCAGTGGTATATGCATAAGTTGTTCCAGTTACTCCTAAAAAGAAGAAAGAAAGCGCCATACCACCAGCAATAAGCATAGGGAGTGTAGTTGCAGTACCAAACACGATAGCACTAATAGCGCCCATTATTAAATAGGAAATGAGTACAAATTTGCGTCCTACCTTTTCAACCAGCCAGGCTGCACTAAAGAACCCAGGTAATTGAGTAAGTGTCATTAGTAGTACATACCCAAAACTTTTTATTAGAGTGAATCCTTTCAATACCATAACGGAAGGTAACCATAAAAACATTCCATGATAGGAGAACATAACAAAAATCCATAATATCCACAGCATTGAGGTGTCACGTGCATATTTGGGTGACCAAAGGTTTTTAATATTATTTATTATCGTTGTTTTTTTCTTTGATGTTGAATAAAATTGGGGAGAATCGGGAAGACCCTTACGCATGTAAATTGCTAAAATTGCAGGTAAGGCTCCAATGATTAAAGCTCCTCGCCAACCCCATATAGGCATAATAAAATAAGCAATCACAGCTGAAATAATCCAGCCAACAGCCCAAAAACTCTCAAGAAGGACGACCATACGCCCGCGTTTATGCTCTGGGACATTTTCAGCAACTAATGTAGAGGCAACTGGAAGTTCCCCTCCTAATCCAAGACCAATAAAGAAGCGAAGTATAAGCAAAACAGAGAATGTCATCGATAATGCTGAAAAACCACTTGCTAATGAGAATAATAAAACCGAATACATTAGGATTTTATGTCTCCCCATGCGATCCGCTAATGAACCGGCAATGATTGCCCCAACAAACATTCCAATGGCATTAACACTACCAAGTAGTCCTGCTTCCTGTGGTGTTAACCCCCATTCTAGTATTAATGCAGCTGCGATAAATGAGATGAGACCTACATCCATTGCATCGAAAATCCAGCTAAACCCTGCAATGACGAAGATTCTTTTAAAGGATACCTTTTTATTACTCTCAGATTTCATTTTTCTTCACTCCTTTTTTATAAAATATCAAATATAAACAGAAACCCCCTATTCATTTTTTAGAAGATTGATTATTCTTAAAATTAACCATTTAGTTAATTTTAATTTATTTTTTATATAATGTTAAATATCTAATTTTTATAATTGTATTTAATTTCCGAATAATCTTTTAATACAGTAACATTAATGAATAAAAAGGGCATAAAAATTTCAACTGGTGCGGCTGACATTGCAACTCTTGCGACAATGGAAGCACTAATTGGAATGGAAGGGTTTACAGTCTATTTTCACCCTTCACCAAAAAACGATATCAATGATTGGTTAGTAGATAAGCATAAAAGTGCAAATAACGGGGAAGTACCAGATTTATTCACGCCAGGTGGCATGAGTGCAGCCATTGCTATTGTTGAAGCGATAAAAAAGACAGAGGGCAGCACAGATATTGATAAGCTAATCAGCACAATGGAAGGAATGAGCTTTGAAACACCAAAAGGGACAATGACATTCCGGAAAGAAGGTCATCAGGCACTACAAACGTAATATGCGATTCGTTTAGAAAAAGTGGATGGGATCGATTATCCTATTCCGGTGCTAATGCGGGAATTATCACCAGAAGAAACAGCACTGCCTTTTCGGAACTAATTAATAGTAAGCTTCGGTAGCTATCGTACCGAAGTTTACTATTCTAGCAAAAGCGCAAGTACTAGGACAAAAAATTCGACAGGTAACTGTACTTGTTGAATAAAGAGGTGAAATAAATGATGACTCCTATTATCGAAACAAGGGACTTAACGATTACTTTTGGTGGACATGTTGCAGTTGATTCTGTAAATTTTTCTGTCCCATCAATAGAATTTGCCCATCATTGGTTAACAGGTCTAGCAAAAGTCCATTGGATTTTTGAAAGTTGGATGATCTTCTTTGGCATCTTGTACATCTTAGCTGTTATGTTCTTCCCATTTGGAATAGTAGGCACGATTAAAGTAGCTGATCATGAAAAAATAGCTAGCTGAAGTTTGGGTGCCTGTCCAGGGGTGACAGGCATCTTAACATATTGTTCGCTGTTGTTATATTAAATCAAAACAATCGAAACATAAATCAAAAAAATTGATGTATATGTCAAAACAATCGATGCATATGTCAAAAAAATTGATTCATAAATTAACTTCTCCGATACATACTTAAATAATTATGCAGGATTTTTGCCAATATTGAAGAATATTTATCTTGTAATACGAAAGGAGGATATAATTGATCGTAAAAACATTAGAAATTCCAATCAGACTTAAGGCTTTGGACGCATTAAGAAGACGATTGACAAGTACCCATCCAAAGCTCATTGCCATTAATGATGAGTACGGGAGGAGAAAAGCAGGTTTCAATGGAGAAAAGTCTGTTTATTATCATTTGAAATTACTTGATAATGAATCCTATGTTATTTTTCATGATTTACGCCTTGCAAATGGTGAACATTATTTTCAAATTGATTTCCTTCTGCTTACATCGCGTTATGCTCTTATTATTGAAGCAAAAAACATTTCCGGAATCTTGCTGTTTGATGATAATGGTCAATTAATCAGGATTCAAAACGAGAAGAGAGAAGGATTCTCTGATCCAGTTTCGCAAGCCCAGTTTCATCAAAGAAGCTTGAAGAAATGGATGGCCAAGTACCAATTCCCTAATTTGCCTATCGACTATCTCGTGATAATCAGCAAGCCTTCTTCCATTATTCAAATGGAAAACACCGATCCCGAAATAAGAAAAAGAGTGCGACCGGTTTCAAAGGTTCATGATGTTATATCCCATCTTAACCATCGTTTCCAAAGGGAAGTATTGGATAGCAATACAAGAAGAAAGTTAACTAAGTTTTTGCTAAAAGCACATTCACCCTATTACCCCAACTTGTTAAAGGAGTATAACCTTGCAGAAAACGACATTCGAACAGGTGTTCAATGCCTTAAATGTGCATTCCTCCCAATGATTGCACTAAAAGCAAATTGGAAATGCCCCAACTGCCAAACTCTTTCAAAAGACGCGCATATCCAGACAATCCAAGATTATTTCCTTCTAATCGGCTCTACCATTACGAATCGACAGTTTCGTAACTTCATTCAAATTACATCCATTCAAAAATCCCGAAGATTGCTGACCTCTTTGAATCTGCCTTATTCCGGCTACAACAAAGCTCGAGTCTATTTCCGCCCTGAAAGATAGAGGAAAGGCAGATTTAATAAAAGAAAAAGAAATTAGCAACTATAATTAATAAGAATTATAATATTTAGAAAAGAATGAAAATGGAGGGGAACCATTTATGAATGTTGAAATAGATGCTGAATCAAGGAATTGGATCGAGGCTAAAGGAAGCCAATTAACTGTAAAAACGCTCGATGTAAAGGGTTGCTGTGCACCAGGGGTTCAAGAAGTAGTTGCAGTGCCGGGAAAACCTCAAAACTTAAATCATTATAATGTATATATGGTTGGTAATCTATCAATATATGTTCAAAAACATATTCGGGCCAAGGAAAAACTGACGCTAAAATTATCCGGTATTAGCTTCTTAAAATCTATCTCAGCAAAGCTTCATTAATAAAAAACAGCACCCAATCATATGAAGGATTGGGTGCTGTTTTTTTAAGCAATTTCTCTCTCTGATTGTTCTACAAGAACAGCTTGTGGTAGTTTCGATAGCTTAATCCACTTGTTAATGGAAGTAACTAAAATGACGAATCCAAGGATAAGCATAATGATGGATAGCGTACCGTTTAATACGTTAAAACCAGCACTATCTGCGTTTAAGTAGACATTTTTCACCATCCAGTATCCTGCAACATTTACAGTTACATAGAGATAAGATAGAGGGACTAAACATGTCAGCATATACCAACGTTTATCAGCAATCTTAAGGACTACAGTCGCACCGATGATCAGACCAATGGAAGCCATTAATTGGTTGGATACTCCGAATAATGCCCAAACCGAACTGATGTCGCCGGAATAGAGTAGATATCCCCAGAATAAACAAGCTAAAGCACTGGCGGTAATATTCGCAGGCAATGAATCTGTCCGTTTTAAAGGTTTAATAAATTGTCCGCCGAAATCCTGGATCAAATAGCGGGCAACACGGGTTCCTGCATCAATGGCTGTTAAGATAAAGACGGCTTCAAAAAGAATAACAAACTGGTAAAAGAAGGATGCCATATTTTTGAAAATAGGAATCTCCGTAAAGATGTACGTCATCCCTACAGCAAGGGTAACGGCTCCACCCGTTCTACCTTCAAGATCCATCCCAATATCTTGACTAAGCTGGTTTAGATGAACAGTTTCCATACCTAGTGTTGCAAACTTCTCCGGTGTTGAATTGATGGCAAAATAATCACCAGGCTGTAAAGATACTGCTGCAATTAACGCCATAACTGCAACTAAACATTCTACAAGCATGGATCCGAAGGCTACCCCTTTAGCATCACTCCAACGATTGATCATTTTCGGAGTTGTGCCGGAACCAACGAATGCGTGGAAGCCCGAGATTGCTCCACAAGCAATCGTAATGGAAACGAATGGCCACACAGGACCAGCAATAATAGGACCGCCGCCATTAATAAATTCTGTAAAGGCAGGGAATTGAACAGCTGGATTTACATAGAATACACCAAGAATTAAGGCAATAAATACCCCGATTTTCATAAACGTACTTAAATAATCACGCGGTGCTAGCAAGAACCAGACTGGCAACGCTGCAGCGAAGAATGCATAAATTGGCAGAGCAAGAGCAAGAGTGCTTTTCTCAAGTGTTAAAAAATCACCTAAAGCTGTACCTTGGATGTTCGGCCCCAAGAATACTGCCAGCAAAATTAAACCGAAACCTACTATCGTTGCAACTTTTAAATTGCCTGTCTTCTTATGATACAATCCAACCCCCATAGCAATAGGAATCGTTATAGCTACTGCAAATGTTCCCCATGGGTTTCTTTCTAAAGCACTTAGGACAACTAAAGAGAGACCTGCCATTGTAATAGTTATAATGAATAACATTGCTAATCCTGTACAGAATCCAGCAACAGGGCCGAGTTCTTCTTTTGCGATCTCCGATAGTGATTTTCCATCTCTGCGCATAGAGGCGAAGAGAACAACTAAATCGTGGACAGCTCCACCGATGACAGCACCAATTAGGAGCCAAAGCAAACCTGGCAGATAACCGAATTGAGCTGCTAAGATTGGGCCAACTAACGGCCCCGCTGCAGCAATCGCCGCAAAATGGTGACCAAATGAAACCCATTTATTCGTGGGTACATAATCTTGCCCGTCTTCTAATTTATGAGCCGGAGTCGGTTTAGATTCATTAAGCTTCAAAACCTTTGCCGCCATAAATGTCCCGTATAAACGGTAAGCAATTAAGAGTATACAGATAGCACCAATAACGATTGTAAGAGCACTCATTTATACAATCCTCCTTCAAAATGTATGAATACAAACTAATCATACAAAATGAAAGCGCTATTATTTCAATTTCAAGATAAAATACATAAATCGAATGTTGAATTACATTAATTTACTGATGAATTGCAAAATTCTGATATATTTTAAAAACCGACTAGTCTCTTTAATTCCTTAACATAGGTTCGGCTAACTGGAACTTTGGAACTGTCCTTCATAATTAAATTGTATGTCGAGTTAAACCAAGGCTCTATTTCAAGGATGTGATCTACGTTCACAATAAAACTGCGATGAACACGGAGAAATTGTGTTTGATTTAACTTTTTTTCTAATACGACAAGTGCCTCACTAACTTTGTATGTATGTTCTAGCGCTTTAATCGTACACTTTCCCTCGCTGGATTCTAAATAAAGGATGTCATCATAGGCTAATAAAATAAATTTTTCATCAACATTTACCGCTATTTTTCCATTACGGGTATTTTTCAATGAGGGGTAGGCAGGAATATCCTGATTGCCGATTTTTTGCATTTTTTTAATTTTATCTAACGTTTTTTGAATACGATTTTCTTCATAGGGCTTTAAAATATAATCGACTGCATTTAATTCAAAGGCCTGCAGTGCATACTCATCGTATGCAGTTGCGAAAACTATTGCTGGTGTTATATCTAAAGTTTCTAATTGTTTTGCTAAGCTTAATCCGTTATCTTCGGCTAGTTCAATATCAAGGAAAACAAGATCAGGCTTAAGTTCAGAAATATCAGCAACCGCATCTTCTAGACAATCACTTTCACCTAAGATTTCAACTTGTTTGCTGCGAATAAGCAAGTATTTGATTTCATCTCTAGCTAATGGCTCGTCATCCACTATATAAGCTCTTAACATCTCTTTCAAAAACTCCTTTACTGTCGAGCGGAATGGAAATCGTGATCGTTGATCCACTATCCACTTGACTTTTTATTGTTAAGCTCGCTTGCCCGTTATAGATCCCTTTAAGACGTTCGCTAATATTAAAGAGGGCTGTTCCATTTCCTTTTTTCGAATTCACAATTTGCTTGCCAAGCACTTTTATCCTATCTTTAGGGATGCCATCTCCATTATCTGCTACAATAATTTTCAATTGATTATTCTTATGAAAAATCCGAATAGTAATTTTTCCTTCGGTTTTGCTTCGCGGAAATCCATAATGAATGGCATTTTCGACTAAAGGTTGTAAGGTAAATGGTGGAATATATACTTCTTCGAGTCCTGGATCAATTTGAAATGCAATGCAATACTTATTTGGAAAACGGGTTTGTTCTAATGAGATATAGGCCCGTACATTCTCTAATTCCTTCTCTAAAGGAATAAGCATCTGCCTCGCTCCTTGAAGATTGCCGCGGAAAAATGAGCTTAAGTCTAAAAGTAATTGACGGGCTTTATTTACATCTTTACGGCATAGTACTGAGATTGTATTGATGCTATTAAATAAAAAGTGCGGATGAATTTGTGCTTGCAGTGCTTTTATTTCTGCATCCTTCAACAATTTCGCCTGGTGTTCAGCCTCGGCAAGTTCTAGTTGTGTAGAGAACAGATTAGCAAGGCCTTCTGCTAATTGCTCCTGCACTTTATCCAGATATTCTGGCTGATTATAGTACATTTTTAATGTACCAACAATCTTGCTTTTGACTTTTAACGGTAGGACAATTGCCGCTTCTAATGGGCAATTCCGATGATAACAAAAAATATCTTCCTTTGTTTTGACAATGGCAATCTTACCGCTTTCAAGCACTTTTTTAGTCAACCCGGTCGCAAGTTTTTCATTAGGAATATGATGATCTGAAGCGATGCCAACATGAGCCAAAACTTGATGGTCATTTGTAACAGCGACCGCATCGGCGTTTGTCAGCTTCAGCATGATTTCCGATATTTCTTTACATGAATGTGTATTTAAGCCTTGGCGAAAGAAAGGCAGAGTTCGATCGGCAATTTTGAAGGCAAGATTCGTTTGGTTCGCACGAGCACGTACTTCTTCATGCATGATAGATTGAATAATGAACATGAACAATAATGTTCCGAACCCATTAACAAAAATCATTGGAAAGCCAATAACTTGTACGAGAGCCCAAGCAAGTTCAAACGGTTTGGCTGCCACGAGAATGATCAGCATCTGTAACGCTTCCAACGTCATACCTATCATAACCGCATAAGCAGCCGTGATCTTTTTCCCTTTCAGTTTTCGTCTTCTGCCAAAATATCCAGCAATTAACCCAGCAATAAGAGTAGAAATTGAACAAGAAAATGCCGTAAAGCCGCCGAGTGTATATCGATGAACTGCTGCGATTAGGCCAGCACCTACTCCCACCATTGGACCGCCGAGCAAGCCTCCTATGACGACCCCCATTACTCTCGTATTCGCTATAGCACTTTCTGAGTCAATAAAAGAAAGCCACCCTGCTTTATTTATTGAACTTTGATGAATTTCAATACCTGTATAATTACTAATTATTCCAAAAGCGCCAAAAAGTAAAATGAGCATGATTTTCTCATTTCTATTGTGCTCCTTTAAGACGATTTGGCGAAATGACCTCATTTGTGAGAGTAAAAAAGCAACAATAACAATGATCCCTACTTTTTCAAGCATTAATGGCACTAAATTGAACATTGTCACCCGTCCCTTGGATACGTTATGATTGGTTAAATTTTATTCTACCAAATGTTGAGGTAATTTTCTGCAAAAATGAAATTGTTTGCCAATTCATTTAGATAAGCTCTTAAAAAGGATTATGGCACGTTAAGTATAAACTAGGAGAATAGGAATATTTTTAAAGTTGAAAGGATATTATCCAAACGAATGCGAGTATTGTTAGCAATCTAATGATGTATTCCTAAGGGGTTGTGTACAAGGGATACTAAAAAAGCAAGGAGTGAGGAAGTTGAGAGGTTTAATTCATAATAAGAAGCGGGAAATGACGGAGGAAAGTGCTTATCATTTTTTAAAAATGGGTAAGGTCGCACATGTGGCGACAGTGGGGGAGGATGGGTTTCCATATGTAATCCCATTTGTCTATGTTTATGAGGACGGAAACAAACTATACCTGCATATAGGAAATTTGAGGGAGAGTCATTTTTGGACAAATATCAAAAAAAATCCGCAAATTTGTATCGAGGTTAGCGAGATGGGGGATGTTCATCCAGGTAAAAAATTTGCGTGCCAATCTGCACTCGTCTACACAAGCGTAGTTTTATTTGGAATCATTAAGCATATTGAAGATGACAAGCAGAAAGAATGGTTCTATGATCGGTTAATGGAAAAGTATGGGGATCCAGAATGGACTTTTGAAAAAGGATACCCAGCCCTTTCGAAAACGGAGTTATTTGAAGTACAAATTGATAAGATTACTGGTAAATTAAGTGAAGGATTAAATCATTAACGAGTGCGCCTGATCCCAAATGCGGAAATGCTTTAGTACGCATGGGGTCAGGCGACTTTTTTGGGAAAATTTAAAGTCTGAACTGGTGATAGGCCTTTTTGTTTTATTTGGCGGACTGAGAATCCTTTATTCAATATAATCCACATTTTTGACAAATGAAAAGGACAGAGAATCCGTTATTAATGATAAACTTGAGAAATTTGCTTACTTTTCTAGGGATAGCTGAACTAGAGTCCGTTACCTCTAAAAAAACAACCTTTTTCGGTAAATAACGGTACAAGTGTCCTCTCTTGAAAGTGCAGGGCTAATTTTTCAGTTTCCAAGATCCATTTCCAGTAAAAACCTCCAACATGGCCCGTTGTAAAAATCTTTACTATCTTCCTAGTAAAAGGAACAACGCAATTTGGAGTAAAATAACTATAATTATAATAATATTTTAAAACCAAGAATCACCAGAAATCTAGAGGTTTCCCACTATTTATCTGAACAATCCGAATAATGTTAATAAAAATAATAGTATTGTAATATATCGAATAAAACCATATAATACTTTTCATAGAAAGACAAATGTCCTTTTGAAATGGAATTTCGAGGAAATGTATTATGCAATATTCATATTATCGTAATTATTACACCTAGGGAGGAACATCTATGAAAAGCTTACTAAAAAAGTGGAATCAACTAAGCTTAGTTAAACAAATAATCATAGGTTTGATTATCGGTATTATCTTAGCTTTAACGATCCCAGAAGCAGCAAAACCGATTGCCATTTTTGGCACATTGTTTGTAGGTGCGTTAAAGGCTATTGCACCTGTATTAGTACTCTTTTTGGGTATATCAGCTATTGCGCAACACAAAAGTGGTCAGCAAACGAATATGAAATCCGTCATCATTCTTTATCTCCTAGGAACATTTTTAGCTGGCTTAATTGCAGTAATTGCTAGTTTTATATTCCCTGTAAGCTTAACGCTTGTAAAGGGTGCTGAGGATGTGGCGCCTCCTAGCGGTGTTGTTGAGGTTCTAACTACATTGCTTATGAACATTGTTGATAACCCAGTGAAGGCGATTTTTAATGCGAACTATATTGGTATTTTAGCTTGGGCAATACTACTTGGTTTGGCTTTAAAAAATGCCGCCGATTCGACAAAAACAATGATTGCTAATTTTTCAGATGCTATTACCAAAATGGTTACATGGGTTATTAAGTGTGCACCATTAGGAATTATGGGTCTAGTATTTGAGTCCATTACGACAAGTGGAATTGATGCTTTACTTAGCTATGGGAAGTTACTTGCTATTTTACTAGGTTGTATGTTTTTTGTAGCGTTGGTTGTCAATCCACTCATCGTGTTTGTGTATATAAAACAAAATCCTTTCCCGCTTGTTTTTAAGTGCCTAAAGGAAAGTGGTATTACTGCATTCTTTACACGAAGCTCAGCTGCAAACATTCCTGTAAATTTGAGATTATGTGAAAATCTCGGTTTGAATAAGGATAGTTATTCAGTATCGATTCCATTAGGGGCAACGATCAATATGGCTGGTGCTGCCGTGACGATTTCTGTTTTGACCCTTGCAGCGGTTCATACACTTGGGATTCAAGTCGATATTCCTACAGCCATTATCCTGAGTGTGGTGTCTGCTATATGTGCTTGTGGTGCTTCAGGAGTTGCAGGCGGATCTTTATTACTGATTCCTTTAGCGTGCAGCTTATTTGGAATCCCTGCTGATGTGGCTATGCAAGTAGTTGGAGTAGGCTTTATCATCGGTGTTATTCAAGACTCTGTTGAAACAGCTATTAATTCATCTACAGATGTTATCTTTACAGCAGCCGCTGAATATAAAGAGTGGCGTAAAGAGGGGAAAACAATAGAGATTAAAAAAATTGCATAAAATAGAATTGAGCTGTATCTCCATTGTTAGAATTGACGAACATTGGAGGTGCAGTTTTTTTTATGAATAAATACCAGTAATGTTTTGAAAATATTGATACTTTTTCCTATTATTTACGTCAATTATATAGGTGAAAGAGATAAATTAATATTTAAAGGGGGATTGGAAAATGAAGAGATACTTACCCGGTATAGTAATTTTAACTGCCGGAATACTTGCTGGCTGCACCAATCAAGTAAATGCAGACCCAGCTAAAGAAATAAATGACTTAAAAAAACAAATTGAGCGGCTTTCCATTGAAAATGAAGACTTGAAAAATACTGTGGAGGAACAAAAGGAAGCTCTTGAGGTGAACAATGATTACTCTATTATTCTAGCTAAGGACATTGAAAAATATCCGCAATCGCTATATAAGGAAACAACTCTTGATATCGATCAGGATGGTGAGGAAGAAATAATTGAACTATATGTCAACGCAAGGAAAATGGAAAATGGCTTGTTTGCATGGGATGATGGAGAAACCTGGCTGTTGGTTGTGAAAGACGGTGAGAAAACGTATCCCCTTTTTGATAATTTTGTTCAATTGGGGTCAGTCGATATTAGTACGACAACCTTTGATAGAAAACCCGGTATTGTAATGTTAGAGACGTGGCATTCAGATATTTTTATTCATAAATTTACATTTGATCATGAAGCAAAGGGATTTGTTAAAGAAACTTTTTATAAAAAAGAAAATATAAATCAGCAATATAATCCACCTGCTTCCTACGCCTTTTTCAAGGAAGCGTACGAACTAATGGAACTGGCTTTTACTGAAAAAGCGGTGAAAGCTTTAGAAGCTAGTGATGATAATCTACAGGAACAAAAGGATCGAGCTGCGATTTTTGATCCAATCCTTGTTGACCTTTGGAGAGCACAGTGGTTGTTTGAAACTGTCAGGCTGTTGAACCCGGATCTTCATGTTTCATTAGAGAGCGCAGTTCATTTGCTAAACCAAATGGGGATGAATCCCCCAACATCATTTCAAATGAACCAGTTAAGGCAAGTTCATGATGTGTTCAATGACGATGAAAGTGACAAATTGATTATAGAAGAAGAGAATCAAATTCACCCTAATATAAAGGAAAAGCTTCGAAAAGTGAATACGATTCTTAATGGGAGAAATCTTTAATTTTTCAATTTGATTAAATGGAGAGAGTTAGTGCAACTATTTTATAATAGGAACTTTTATAAATCCTAAATAAGATAAATTAATGATAAAAATGCCTACCCCCATCGTGAAAACGATAGGAGGCAGGCATTTTATTCTGTTTTTTCCACTTTGTTTACGAAACCACTCAATTTATTTGCGAAACCTAGTCCGTATGCTCAATAAAATTCCGCCCAAAATGATATATATTTTCCGCAGGTACGGCTAAATTTAAATTTTGTCCCTTGTCAAAGCCCGCAGTGATTAGCCCCACTAGCCTTCCGTACATATCCAGCAAGGCGCCGCCAGAGCTTCCGTCAGAGATTGGAGCAGTGAATTGGATCATAGGGATATCCTTAATTTCCCGGAAACCGGATACAATGCCATCGGAGACGGAATTAAACAATCCTAATGGGCTGCCGATAGCTACAATTTTTTGTCCTCGCACTAAGTTACCATCCGTTTTTACAGGGAGAGGACCACAATTTTTATCAACCTTAATAATAGCCAGGTCATATTGCTGATGATATTTAATGAAATTTCCTGTTAGATATTCTTCGGTTTCATTCTCGTAGAGCACCGAAAAAAGATGACCGCCCGCAACCACATGCAGATTCGTTAAGATATACCCTTTGCTATGAATGACAACACCAGAGCCGCTGCATAATATTTTATTATGCTCATCAAAACTTTTAATCATGACTACGGAGTTCGATAGACCTGCCAGCTCCTCATAGCTGAATTCTCTGCTCTTAGTTGGAATTTGTTTCAGATTTTCTTTAGCAGAGATGCTTGAAGGTGCTGTCAAATCAGGAATAGTTATCTGATCTGAATTCAGTGTGCTGAATTTATATAAAGTTGAGAATTTTTCTATCTCAGGATACAAATGAACCATATCTTCTTTCGGGTTCATATAGCAAATATCACAGCCAAGACGGGACAGGAAATACAAGAATAATAGCTCATGCAGCTTAATATCTCCGATAAAAACCACTTTTGGAGATATGCTTGTACCTTCAAAAAGCTTAGGTAAATAAATTTCTATCCAATTCAAAAATTTAACTGCAAAGTTTTTAATTTGTGTGTCATTGGATTGTGGATGCAATGTTCTATACTTGGACAGAATCTCCACAAAAATAAGTTTTTTTGTCCATTCAAGGCTATCGTTATTTAATTGGCTGCAAAGGGGTGTTTGATGAAGTAAATGAGGATTCATGACAGCAACATTGGTGATTGCTTCCCATTCCTCCCAAACCTTTGTAAGTCTGGAAATTTCATTTTTGTTTGAAATACCTTCAAGTCGCTGCAGTCGTAAGTAAGGAACAGCCGGCACACTTGATGAAAAACAGCGGTCTATTTTCAGAATGTTTTCAATGTAATGCTGAACAGTGTCAGGAATTCCGATGTACCTAAGAAAAATAACTTCTTTCGTAACGGCAGAATGATCAATTTTGCTAAGGAACATAAAATCTTCGAGAGGATTTCGTGTTTCTTTCAATTTAAACTTTAAAGGCTTAGTTCTCACTATCATATCCATACTCCCGATTCAAATAGTTATCTAGTGTAATTATAATTTAATTTTGCAAAAGTTCCTAGTTTAAAAGGAAAATATTGGGGTGAAATGAAGTGGAAGTAGGGGAAAGAGATAAAATAAAGTTCTAGGACTGGAACGATGCTTTCCGTAGAAATTATTTGGATGAGTTACTATTAAAAACAAATAATCACTATGGAACCTATTTAATACATTATATGACTGATTTTGTAACAGGGGAAAATAAAAGGACGGACGGCCTTTTACTTCAAAGAATGAAAAAGTGGGCCTAAATTAGTCATTCTTCTAAATCTTGTTGACAATATGAATAAATGAGAGTAAAGTTTGTACTTAAGGAATTTGAAAAATTAAATAGTTTATCTCTTATCAAGAGTAGCTGAGGGACTGGCCCGATGAAGCTCGGCAACCGTCTATGTTTAATAGATTGGTGCTAAATCCTGCAAAACATTCATTGTTTTGAAAGATAAGAGAGGATTTTTATGTATACATAAGCCTCTCTTTTTTGATAGAGAGGCTTTTTATTTTTTCTTCTTCCAATACAACTACACAGGAGGAACAATAAAGTGAAGAAGTTTGGAATGGCTTTAGCATTACTTGGTATGACATTGTTTATTGCTGCGTGCAGTAAAGAAAGCAGCGGGGCACTGAACGAGAAGAAGCTAGTCATTGGAGCAACGGACGGTCCGCATGCTCAAATATTGGAAGTGGTTAAAGAAGTGGCTGCAGAAGACGGACTTGAGTTGGAAATAAAATCTTTTACTGACTACGTCCTTCCAAATACGGCTTTAGATGAAGGCGACTTAGATGTTAACAGCTATCAGCATAAGCCTTTTCTTGAAAAATTTAATGATGATCATGGAACTACATTAGTACCAGTAGGGAAAACGATTCTTAATCCAATGGGGATTTACTCAGAAAAATATAAAAGCTTTGAAGATCTTCCAGACGGAGCGAAATTTGGTCTGCCAAACGATCCGACAAATGGAGCACGTGCACTTTTCATCTTACAAGAAAATGGCCACATTAAGCTTGAAGAAGGCAAAGAAGAAACAGCCTCTATTCATGATGTGGTGGAAAATCCAAAGAATCTTGAGTTCATTGAACTTGACGCAGCACAAATTCCAAAACAATTAGGCGAAGTCGATGCTGCAGCCATTAATACAAACTTTGCAATCGCTGCGGGTCTTTATCCGAAAGAAGATGCATTTATTTTAGAATCAACTAACTCTCCATATGTGAATTATATTGTTGTCAGAGCGGAAAACGAAAACGATCCTGTCGTTAAAAAATTGGTGAAAGCTTATCAAAGTGAAAAAGTTAAAAAATTCATCGAGGAAGAATTCCGCGGATCTATCATCCCTGGCTTTTAATAGAAATTTGATGAAGGCAGTCCAAGAAAGTGAATTTATTGGACAGGTTTTCGGTAATTTGATGAAAGCTGTCCAAGAAAGTGAATATGCTGGACAGGTTTTCGGTAATTTGATAGAAGCTGTCCAAGAAAGTGGATTTGCTGGACAGGTTTTCGGTAATTTGATGAAAGCTGTCCAAGAAAGTGAGTTTTCTGGACAGGATATTGAGATTTCGATAAAAGCTGTCCAAGAAAGTGAGTTTGCTAGACAGGTTTTCGGTCAGGCAAAGATAGCACAGAAAGGAAAAGCCCCCATGATTATATTAGAACATGTTTCAAAATCTTTTGACTCGAAAAAAGGGATTGTAAAAGCAGTTAAAGATGTGAATCTTCATGTGAAAAAAGGTGAAATTCATGGGGTGATCGGCTATAGCGGTGCTGGTAAAAGCACATTGATACGATGTGTGAATTTATTAGAGAAACCTACAAGCGGAAAAGTATTTATTGGCGGCAAAGAAGCTACTTCTTTGCCGCTAAACCAATTACGCGATGTTCGAAAAAGAATCGGCATGATTTTCCAAGGATTCAATCTCTTAAAAACAGCTACCGTTTATGACAATATTGCCATCCCCCTTAAATTATTGGGTTACAGCAAAACGGAAACAAATGAACGTGTGATTAAATATTTGGATATCGTTGGACTTACTGATAAACATCAATCGTTTCCGAGCCAACTTTCCGGCGGGCAAAAGCAGCGGGTTGCGATTGCGCGAGCACTTGCTCAGGAGCCCGAAGTGTTACTTAGTGATGAAGCAACGAGTGCCCTTGATCCAGAGACGACAGATTCAATTCTCGATTTGCTTTTAAAAATTAATCGAGAACTAGGTATCACAATTTTGTTGATTACCCACGAAATGAATGTCATCCAAAAGATCTGTGACCATGTATCTGTTATGGAAAATGGTGAAATTGTGGAACAAGGCACGACAATCGATTTATTTACAAACCCACAAAACCAGACAACGAAGAAGTTTTTAAATACAATCAGTCAGAGGAAGCTGTCACCTTCTTTAATCAGTCAGCTTAATGTAACCGGCAAGGTTTCACGTCTCACTTTTGTCGGAGAAAGTACGGGGCAACCGCTTTTGGCTAAAGTAAGTCAGCAATTTAAAGTTCAGCCCAATATTTTGACCGCGAATATTCTTGAATTGAAAAATGGCATTGTCGGCAATATTGTTGTTCATCTTATTGGCGAAGTGCAAGATGTCGATCAAGCATTAAAATATTTACAAAATCAAGGTGTTCGCATCGAAGAATTGGAGGGATAACGATATGTATGAATTTACTGATAAATGGTTTCCGATTATCTGGAAGTCTGTGCTGGAAACCTTCCAAATGGTTGGCATCTCCATGATATTTGCCATCATAATCGGTATACCTCTTGGGGTTTTACTCGTTTTAACACGACCTGGCCAAGCTTGGCAAAATCAATGGATCTATCAAATATTGAATCTAGTCATCAATATCTTACGCTCAGTTCCATTTATTATATTATTAATTTTTATTTTTCCATTTACAAAACTAATTGTTGGGACAACGATCGGAGTTACAGGCGCCATCGTTCCGCTTGTCATTTACACGGCTCCTTATCTCGCAAGATTAGTAGAATCATCTCTTCTTGCCGTGGATAATGGCGTTTTGGAAGCTTATAAAGCGATGGGAATTAAAACAAGACAAATTATCTGGCATGTATTACTCCGTGAAGCAAGACCTTCCCTTGTCCTCGCTTTAACGATAACCATTGTCAGCTTGATTGGTGCCACAGCCATGGCGGGACTTGTCGGAGCAGGCGGCCTCGGAGATCTTGCTTACCGCTATGGACATTTACGCTACGAAGAAAGTGTCATGTATGCAACTGTATTAATCCTGATTATCCTTGTACAATGCTGTCAGTCAATTGGGAATCGTATATCAGCTCGTTTAAAGAAAGATTGATTGGAGGGGTTATAAATGTCAAATGAACTTTATATAGAAAAGGATGGAGCGATTGCTTCCCTCATTATTAACCGTCCTCAAAAAAAGAATTCATTCACTCTTGCCATGTTTCAAAAGCTTGGCGAACTATTGGATGAGTTGGAACAAGATTCCAGTGTGAAGGTGCTGATTATTCGTGGTGTTGATGAAACAGCCTTTTCAGCGGGTGCTGATATTAGCGAGTTTATGGAAGTCCGTCTTCATGGAAAGCAGGCAAAGGACTATAATGATTACGCCCTGGAATCAATAGAAAAATTATATCGTTTTTCAAAACCAACGATTGCCTTAATTAAAACGCTGGCAATCGGAGGCGGGCTTGAACTTGCAAATTCATGTGATTTCCGATTTGCCACATCTGGCAGTAAGGTCGGAATTACAGCGGCAAATATTGGTATCGTCTACAACTTAGCTAGTACAAAAAGGCTTTATAATTTGATTGGCCCTGCAAAGACGAAAGAGCTATTATATACAGCAAAGCTGATCAGTGCAGAAGATGGCCAAGAAATTGGTTTAATTGATTATGTTTTTCCAATCGAAGAAATTGAGGAAAAATGCCTTGATTTTGCCAAACGAATTACGTTGAAATCATCTGTTGCCAACGCTGGCATTAAGAAAGTGATCCAAGCCATCATAGATGGAGAGAACGATGAAAGTGAATATATTGAAAACGTCATTTTAGAGTCATATAGTTCGGATGACTATTTAGAAGGCATTCAGGCATTTTTGGAAAAAAGAAAACCGAACTTCTCGTGAAAGAAAAAGGAGTCAATACATCATGATTCAAGCATTAGAAGGAATGAAAGTAATCGACCTCTCACAAGTATTGGCAGGTCCTTATTGTACGATGGTACTAGGTGATATGGGTGCAGATGTCATCAAAATTGAAAAATACCCAAAAGGCGATGACACCCGGTCAATGGGTGCTACTATTAATGAAGAAAGTTATATGTATATGATGGTCAATCGTAATAAGCGCGGGATGTGCCTCAATTTAAAAAGTGACGAAGGCAGAAAAATTTTGCTCGACCTAATCAAAACGGCAGATGTATTCGTGGAAAATTATCGTCCCGGCGTAACAAAAAAATTGGGTATTGACTATGAAACATTGAAAGAAATCAATCCTGGATTAATCTACTGCTCGATTTCGGGTTACGGACAGACTGGTCCTTATAGTAAAAAGGGCGGCTATGATATCATGGCACAAGGCATGTCAGGGCTGATGGATATGACTGGCGAAAAAGGTGGAAAGCCTGTTAAAGTTGGGATTGCTATTCATGATATCGCGGCAGCACAAACCGCCATTCAATCGATTTTAACTGCGTACATTCATCGTTTGAAAAATGGAAAAGGGCAGTATATCGATGTTTCGCTTGTTAACGCTGGACTTGCCTGGACTGTTTGGGAGGCTGCTGCTTATTTTGGAACAGGTGAAGTGGCAAAACGGAATGGGACAGCGCACCGCGCATCAGCCCCGTACCAAGGCTATGAAACAAAAGACGGCTTCATCTTAATTGGGGCAGCTAATCAGAAGCTATGGGAAAATTTTTGTTTAAATGTTATTGACCAGCCTAATTGGTTAGTAGATCCTCGATACGAAACGGTTAGTTTACGGACAGAACACGTGGATGAACTTGAGGTCGAAATCGAAGAAATTTTAAAACAAAAAGATTCAGCACATTGGCTAAAACTTCTTGAAGAAAGCGGAATCCCATCAGGTCCCATCTATTCCTATGATCAAACCTTGAATGACCCACATATTCTAGAACATGAAATGGTCCTTGAATATGAACATCCTGCCTGTGGACAAATGAAGACACTTGGTTTCCCTGCCAAATTTTCCGAAACTCCTGGGCAATTAAGAATGCCTGCCCCTCTTCTTGGACAGCACAATAAGGAGATCTTGACTGAATTAGGATACTCTGACGAAGAATTTAAAGTATTAAAAAACAAAGAAATTATCATATAAACATGAGGGACGGAACTCTTGCTTCCACATTTCGAAGCAAGTGATCCGTCCCTTTTGACTCTAGAGGAACCCCTTCATATTCTTTTCAATAGAAATAAAATTAGGTAATAATGTAGTTTATTAGTAAAACGTTCTCTCCAATCAGTCTAATCCTGAATACATTGTTGTATGCCATATGACGTACAAAGGTGTATTGAAAAATTTATTTTCAAGGGAGCAGACAAATGTATAAAATGCTAGCTGTCGCCATTATTCATGGAATGGGTAATCAAAAGGATGGTTTTGCTAAGAATATGATCGCAATGATCAATCAAACATTCGCAAAGAAACTGAAGGATGTAGTTGAAGATCCTGCCTCCTATCTTATGATTGAACCGATACTGTGGGCACCGGTTTTTGCAGGTCGACAGGAAAAGTTGTTTGAAAGAATGGTGCAGGAAAACAAATTGAATTATCAGGGATCAAGGAAATTCATTGTTACTTATATAGGAGATGTGATTGCCTATCAACTAGTAGAGACAGCAAAGCAAAATTATGAAAGAGTTCATGAGAAAATCGGTGAAGGTCTGAACATTCTCTCTAACAAAGCAGGAGATCAAGCTCCGCTATGTGTCATTTCACATAGTCTAGGTTCTGTCATTGCGAGTAATTACTTTTACGATTTACAATATAAACAGCGCGATGTTGCGTGTATTGTAAATGAATCATCGCCTTTGGAAAAGGGGGAAACTTTAACATTATTTTATACAATGGGGACTACCCTCCCGCTATGGAGTTTGCGTTATTATAACTTTAACCGTCCGATCAATATTCCTTCTAAAAACCTCCGAAAATACTATCCTAGCTTAAAAGGTGAATGGATAAATTTCTATGATAAAGATGATGTTTTGGGCTTCCCATTAAGATCTGTAGACGAAAATTACTATAATGCTGTTAACGAAGATCGAGAAGTGAATGCAGGCAATTTATTAACGAGTTGGAATCCGTTAAGTCATACAGGTTACGTTAAAGATATGGACGTAATTGAACCCATAGTAGATGGCTTAGTTCGTACGTGGAGACAAGTAAATAATCTATAACGCTCTGTTCATGGTTAGTTTGACAAAATATGGGGGTGGAACGTGGGCCAAGAATCACCACGTATTTTCTTATAAAAAGGGAATCACTGAATAAAAACCATATGTCAAATATTCTAAAAGTTGCTAATCAATTTATTTACAAAAAAATGAAAAGGTGAGATAATAAAGAAAATTTCGAAGGGGGAAAGTAAGTTTATGGAACCAACTAATTGCTAATATTAATTTTTTTAAAAAATTAATACAGATTTTATAATGAGTGAAATTTACCTATTTATATTAGGTTTATTTGTTATGCTCTTATGGAAAACGGGCAATTTAGAAGGTAACTTACTTTACTAATATCGAGATGATAATTTATTGAATATTTCATGGTTTTCTTGAAATATTCCGCCAGTTGTATTGTCAACCTGGTGCAAGAGATATAGGAATCAAAATGCGTTTTTTTCGTGCGCATTTTTACTAATACTACTTGATTTAAATTAATCACTGGTTATTAAAGACTGTAAGGAGAAACCCTCTTCTTATGGTCTTTTTTATATGAAAAATAAATAGTACGGATACTCTTCTTTACCTTATCCATAAAAGGCGTAACTACTAGTCTATGGATGAAAGAAGGAATATATATGTTGGAAATGAAATTAAATGGTGTAAAAAAATTTATGGAAGCAACATTAGTGGTGGAAAATGTCACCTTTGAAGCCTATGAAGGAGAGAAGATAGGCATTATAGGTGCAAATGGCAGCGGAAAGAGCACGATTCTGAAATTGATTGCGGGAGTAGAGCCGATGAATTACTATCCGGGATACCCGCAAACCTCCAGCCCTGGGTATGATGAAGGCCTGATTCACTTGCCAAAAGAAGCCACTAGGGCTTACCTTGATCAATCGCCTGAGTATCCTGAGGGGTTAAAAGTAATTGATGTTTTAAATCAGGCTTGTGCGGAGATTGAAAGCATTGAGACTGAAATGCGTGAATTGGAAGAGCAAATGAAGACACTTGAAGATGCTGCTTTGGAAAAAGCATTAAATAAATACAGTGATTTCGTCCACTTATATGAAATTAAGGGCGGATACGAACGCCAAGAAAAACTAAGCAAGGTTTGTACAGGCCTCCAATTTGATGAGAGTTTTTTAAACAAGGATTTTGATTTATTAAGTGGAGGAGAAAAAACGACCGTTGTACTTGGAAAACTCCTCATTCACAATCCTGATATATTGCTGCTGGATGAGCCTACGAATCATTTAGATATGGAATCCATCGAATGGCTCGAAGGTTATCTTAAAAGCTATAAGGGAATTGTTCTGATCGTCTCCCATGACCGATATTTTTTGGACAATGTCGTAACTAAAATCGTGGAAATAGAGGATATGGAATCGATATGTTATAAGGGCAACTATTCCTCTTTTGTTAGTCAAAAAGAAGAGAATATACGGATTCAATACGAGCATTTTAGGGAGCAGCAAAAAAAGATTAATAGCATGGAAAAGACCGTTTTAAGCTTAAGGGACTGGGCAATGAGGGCTGATAATAACAAATTCTTTAGAAGAGCCGCGAGTATACAGAAGAAGCTCGATAAAATGGAACGAATCGACAAGCCTATTTTTGAAAGACGGAATATGAAACTGGATTTAAAAGCGGCTGTACGGTCAGGAAATGAAACCATCAAGGCGATCGGGCTCTCTAAAAGCTATAAGGATAAAATTATTTTTAAGGACGCAGATGTACTGATCGCTTTTGGTGAAAGAGTAGGCCTGATCGGTTCTAATGGCAGCGGGAAAACCACCTTCTTAAAGTTGCTTTTAGGTGAGGAACAGCCGGATGATGGGGTAGTTGAATTCGGTGCAAATGTGATGGCTGCCTATCTGCCGCAGCAAATTATTTTTAATAATGAAGAGCAGACAGTGCTGGAAGCTTTTAGAGAGGATATTTCGATTGTGGAGGGAAAAGCAAGGGAATATCTTTCAAAATACATGTTTTATAAAAGCAGTGTCTTCAAAAAAGTAAAACATTTATCAGGCGGAGAAAGAATTAGATTAAAGCTAGCTATACTGTTATATAAAGATATTAATTTATTAATCCTGGATGAACCAACAAACCATCTTGATATTGATTCCATTGAAACTCTTGAGGAAGCTCTGGAGGACTTTAAAGGAACGATATTCTTTATATCTCATGATAGATATTTCATCAATAAAATCGGTCAAAGAGTAATTGCAATAGAAAATCACACCTTAAAAAGCTATCTTGGGAATTACGATTATTTTAAAAGTGAAAAGGAAAAGGTAAGTCTACAAGATTTGAATAAGCCGATTGTAAAAACCGAAAAAGTAAAAAATCAAAGAAACAAGTCTGAGGATTCAAAGAAAGAAGCAGCAAAGGAAAAGGCTCTGGCCAGGATTGAAAGCCTGGAACAGGAAATCAGTGAGATAGATATAGCGATGTCTGCTGACCAAATGGATTATGAGGAGCTAAATAAACTGTATGGCAGGAAACTTAAGTTAAGCAAAGAATTGGAGTCGGTTATGGAATTGTGGTTAAGTTTTTGACTAGGCATAGGTTGAATATGTAATCGAAGATGGTTTTTATTCTTTATTAGATTCCCCACTAATACTAGAGAAAAGTAGGTACCTTAATGAGTATTACTTTAGCATTATTGGCAGCATTATTTGCTTCACTCACAGCTATATTGGCGAAAATTGGCATTGAAAAGGTGAATTCTAATTTAGCAACGGCGATT
Organism: Bacillus sp. JJ1773; assembly: GCF_036962035.1. NCBI lineage: Bacteria > Bacillati > Bacillota > Bacilli > Caryophanales > Bacillaceae > Bacillus > Bacillus sp. JJ1773. The sequence goes on along the minus strand of NZ_JBALNX010000035.1, from coordinate 917 downwards.
CGGACAATTGTTGTTTTAGTAATGGCTTTTGTGACCGTGATCGTAACAGGCAAGCTTGATACAATCTCTCAGATTTCTGGCAGTGCATTGTGGTTTATATTATTATCAGGTTTTGCAACAGGATTTTCGTGGTTATTTTTCTTTAAAGCACTGGCAATTGGCGATGTTTCCAAGGTCGTCCCCATTGATAAATCAAGTGTAGTCTTAACGATTGCTATCTCTATCCTTTTCTTAGGAGAGCCGGCAGAGCCCCTTGTCATCACTGGAGGAGCGATAATCGCCATTGGAACCTTCATATTAATTGGGAAAAGTGATGAGAAGAAACGATTTACTGGCTCACAAATATATATTGTATATGCCATTTTGGCAGCAGTATTTGCGGCATTAACCTCTATATTAGCAAAAATAGGGATGGAAAATGTGGATTCTAATGTAGCTACCTTTTTACGAACAATCGTGATTTTATTGTTCGCTTGGGCCATCGTATTTTTTCAAGGAACTCATAAGAAAATGAAGGAAATTACAAAAAAGGGGTATCTTTTTTTGATTTTGTCTGGAGTTGCAACTGGTTTATCCTGGTTATGTTATTTTGCAGCATTAGCCATTGGGAAGGTTTCAGTTGTTGCCCCTATTGATAAATTTAGCGTTGTGATTACCATGATCTTAAGCTTCATTCTATTAAAAGAAACAATGACTAAACACACGATTATAGGTGGTATTGTCATTACTGCAGGAACTGTTTTGCTTATTTTGTAGTCAAGGGACTTTTTTAGAAGAATATGGTCACAAGAGCTGTTTAAAGAGTTCTCCTATTTTTTATCTAGAAAAACATTATATGGAAAAAGTAGTAAGCATATTAAAATGTAATATTTTGCGAACCGAAATAATTCAAGAAGTGAATAGTACAATAACTATAA